>NZ_JBFUDR010000255.1:0-9253 GCF_056404615.1 Massilia sp. P2_C2
GCGGCGTCACGCGTGGGCACGGGGTGCCCACCCTACAGGGATAGCCACCATCAGCGCCGGCGCACGCTCTCGATGCCGAGCTTCCCGGCCATGCGCACCAGTTCGGCCAGCGTGCGCGTCTGCATCTTCTGCATCAGGTTGCGCTTGTGGACCTTGGCCATGATTTCGCTGATGCCCATCGCGTCCGCGATCTGCTTGTTCAGCAGGCCACCGATGGCGAGGCCGAACACTTCGCGCTCGCGCGGCGTGAGCTGGGCATGGCGGCGCGCCAGATCGTCGGTCTCGACGCGCTGCGCGATGCGGCGCGCGTCATCGGCCAGCGCTGCGCCGACCGCGGCGAGCAGCGCGTCCGGATCGACGGGCTTGGTGAGGAATTCGTTGGCGCCCGCCTTCATCGCCGCCACGGTCAGCGGGATGGTGCCGTGGCCGGTGAGGAAGATGACGGGCAGCGCGAGGTGGCGTTCGGCCATGTGCTGCAGCACGCTCATGCCGTCCAGCTGCGGCATCTGCATGTCGAGGATCAGGCAGGACGGCACCGCAGGCGCCGGCTGCGCGAGGAAGTCGGCGGCGGCGGCGAACGCGCGCACGGCATAGCCTTCCGCCTCGAGCAGATGCGCCAGGCCCAGGCGCACGCCCGGGTCGTCGTCCACCACCAGCACCATCCGTTCGCTCATGCGCGCCTCCTCGTCAGCCGCAAGGATAGCGGAAAACGCCGGGGCGCGTGGGTCGACCGCCATCACTGGAGGGGGCCAGGGGCCGCCGGGATCGCATCGATCAGCGCCAGCAGGCAGTCGGCGTCGACCGGCTTGTGCAGCAGCGACAGCGCGCCCGCGAGGTTTGCGCAGTGTGCGAGCGCGGGATCGTCGTCGCCGGTGATGAAGATGACGGGCAGGCGCGGCGCCCGCATGCGCAGGCGGGCGCACAGCCCGAAGCCGTCCGGCTCGCCGATGTGGATGTCGAGCACGGCACAACGGGCACGGGCCGGATCGCAGGCGTCCAGCGCGGCGGCGGCGCTGGGATACCCCTGCGGCGCATAGCCGGCCGCGCGCAGCAGGCCGRGCATGCCGGTGCGTACGGTATCGTCGTCGTCCACCACGAGCACCGTCTGACCGGTCTCAGGCGGCACGATCATGCTCGGCCCGGGGCGCCGGTGCGGGCGGCGGCTGGATGCCGCTGATCCGGCTCACGCACTCGGCGCGGAACCAGGACACGGTGACGGGCTCGCCGGAGATCAGGCGCTTGGCGATGGGCACGGCCTGCTCGCCGACGAGCATGCCGAACAGGCCGATCAGGGCGATCGCCGGCGGCGCGGGCGAACGGACCTGCAGCAAGGCATAGATGCAGCCGACCAGCAGGCCGGCTGCCAAGGAAACCAGGTAGAACTTCATGCTTCCCCCTGTCGATGGATGGGGCGGTCCCGCACGGATAGGCGCGGGACCGCGGTGCGCGGACGGGATCGCCGCCGCGCGAAACGGATCAGCGGGCCGGGACCGGTGCCAGCGTCTCGTGGCTGGCGGTGCCGCGCTGCGGTGCCTTGTGGACCATGGTGTAGGCGTAGTCGATGCCCATGCCGTACGCGCCCGAGTGCTCCTTGGCGATGCCGACGACGGCATCGTAGGTGTCCTTGTGCGCCCAGTCGCGCTGCCATTCGAGCAGTACCTGCTGCCAGGTCACCGGCACGACGCCGGCCTGGATCATGCGCTGCATGGCGTAGTCATGCGCTTCCTTCGTGGTGCCGCCCGAGGCATCGGCGACCATGTAGATCTCGTAGCCGCCTTCCAGCATCGCACACAGGGCGAACGTCGTGTTGCAGACTTCCGTCCACAGGCCGGCCACCACGACCTTCTTGCGCCCGTTGGCGGCCAGCGCGTCGCGCACTTTCTGGTCGTCCCACGAGTTCATCGACGTGCGCTCGAGGATGGGCTGGTTCGGGAACACGTCCAGCAGTTCCGGGTAGGTATAGCCCGAGAAGCCCTGCGTCTCGACGGTGGTGATCGTGACCGGGATGTCGAACGCAGCGGCGGCCTTGGCCAGGCCGACGGTGTTGTTCTTCAGGACCTGGCGGTCGATGGATTGCACGCCGAAAGCCATCTGCGGCTGGTGATCGATGAAGATGATCTGGCTGTTCTGCGGCGTCAGCACTTCGAGTTTTGGATTGCTCATGGGATGATCCTCTGCGGGAATGGTGAATAGGCGGTAATGCACCGGCAAGCCATGGTAGACCCGTGCCGGGGGCGTCGCCAGTATCCGTTCGTATAGGCGCGGCGGGGGCGAAGGCACYGCCGCCTGCACGGGCCGGCAACCTGCTTTACAATCTGGCAAATGTTCCGCTTCCCGTTCCGCTCGGTTTCCCGTTTTTCGGCCGCCATCGCCCTGGCGCTCGCGGCCGCCAGCGCGCAGGCGCTCGACCCGTCGCTCACCCTCGTCCAGCTGCACCACGACATGTGGACGAGCAAGGACGGCATGCCGGGCGACGTCTGGGAGATGACGCAGGACAAAGGCGGCTTCATGTGGTTCGCCACGCCATCCGGCCTGTACCGCTTCGACGGCGTGCGCTTCGAACACATCCAGTCCCTGGGCGGCCAGCCCCTGCTGTCGAACGTGATCGCGACGGTGCGGGCCTTTCCCGACGGGTCGCTGTGGATCGGCTACCGCTTCGCCGGGCTCTCCGTGTTGCGCGACGGCCGCCTGCGCCATTTCTCGGAGCAGGACGGATTCGAGCCGGGCTTCGTGTATTCCGTGGTGCCCGACGAGCGCGGCCGCGTCTGGGCCGCGACCTCCAAAGGACTGTTCGTGCTGGACGGTGCGCGCTGGCGCAAGGCCGGCGCGGACTGGGGCCTGGCCGGCACCTCGGAAGGCCTCCGGCGCGACCCGGACGGGCGCCTGTGGGTCAACACGGAAAACGAGCTGTATGTCCGCGAGCCGGGCGCGGACCGCTTCGTGGCCACGGGCCTGAAAGGCCAGCATTTCAACATCATGCCCGACCGCGACGGGCACCTGTGGCTGTGGTACCTGGACCATGTGGCACGCCTGCCGGAACGCCTGGCAGGCCCGCCACATCCGCGCGACTGGTGGACGACGTCGTACTCGTTCGATGCCATCTTCGACCGCGACGRCAACCTGTGGCATGCCGGCTGCGACGCGTTGTGCCGCCTGGGCCCGGATGCGCTGGCGGCGACCTCCGACTGGCACCAGCGCACCGATCCGGCCGAGCAGCTGCCATCGCACCTGCTCAGCGGCAACCCCATGACCATGTTCGAGGACCGCGAGGGCAATATCTGGCTCGGCACGCGTGGCGGTGTCGACCGCTTCCGCCGCAACCGCGTCGTCGCCGCGGGCCTGCCGGCCGGGTATTCCAACGTGGCCCTCGCGCTCGACGACACGGGCCGCCTGTGGGCAGCCGCCGAGAGCATCCGCCGGCCGCGCCTGTGGGTCCGGGACGCCGCCGGCCTCCGGGAGCAACAGGAACGCGACGTGCGCATGCTCGCCACGGCGGCCGACGGCGCCCTGCTGCTGTCGCGCCCCGGTTACATCGAGCGGCGCAAGGGCGGCGCCAGCACGCGCATCCCGTTTCCGGACAGCGTGCCGCGGGCCGCGATCGACGCCGGCGCGCGCACGCTGCTGGACGACGGCAGCGGCCTGTGGGCCGGCTTCGCCTACGACAGGTTGTACCGCTGGGCCGATGGCCGCTGGCAGCCGGCGCGCGCCTACGGCCTGCCGGACACCCTGCCCGTCTGCATGGCGCGCGCCGCCGACGGCACGCTGTGGTTCGGCTACCACGACAGCGCCGTGGTGGCGCTGCGCGCCGGGAAAACGCGCCGCTACGGGGGCGCGGCCGGGCTCGATGTGGGCGTCGTGGGCCGTGTCTACGATGCGGGCGGCGTGCTGCTGGTCGCCGGCGACAAGGGCCTCGCCATGCTGGCCGGCGACCGCTTCGCGCCCGTGCGCCTGGCCGATCCGCAGGCGCTGGCGGGCATCACGGGCATGTTGCTGCGCGCGGACGGCGACCTGTGGCTGAACGGCAGCCGCGGCCTCGTACGCATCCCGGCCGCAAGCTGGCGCGCGTTCCTGACAGCGCCGGCGACGACCATCGCCGCCTACGAGCGATTCGACGCCGTCGACGGCTATCCGGGTATCGCCCAGTTCCGTTCCGGACAATCGAGCCTCGTGGAGACGCGCGACGGCCGCCTGTGGCTCGCGGGGACGGAAGGCGCCGCGTGGATAGCGCCGCACCGTCTGCCGCGCAACCGCGTCGCGCCGCCCGTGCACATCCTCGGCGTAACCGCCAGTGGCCGCAGTCTCGATGCGGGCGCGCCGTTGAACCTCCCGGCGGGAACGCAAGACCTGCAGATCGCCTACACGGCGCCCAGCTTCACGATGCCGGAACGGGTGCGCTTCCGCTACCGCCTCGACGGCGTGGACGACGACTGGCGCGACGCCGGCACGCGCCGCACGGCGTACTACACCCGGCTGGGGCCGGGCCGCTACCGCTTCGTCGTCAGCGCCGCCAACGAGGACGGCGTGTGGAACGACACGGGCGCCGCGCTCGACGTCGCGATCGCGCCCACCTTCGTGCAGAGCACGCCGTTCAAGGCGTTGTGCGCCGCGGCACTCGTGGCCGCGGCGTGGCTGCTGTACCGCCTGCGCCTGCGCCGCGCCACGCTGCGGCTGCGCGGCCTGCTGCAGGAGCGCGCGGGCGAACGCGAACGCATCGCGCGCACGCTGCACGACACGCTGATGCAGTCGGTGCAGGCGCTGCTGATGCTGTTCGAGCACGCGCGCGGCCGCCTGCCCCAGGACTGCCCCGACCTGCCCCTGATCGACCGCACCCTGGACCAGGCGCGCAGCGCACTGCGCGAGGGCCGCGACGAACTCTCGGCACTGCGCGGCGCGGCGGCGCCGGCCCAGGACCTGGTCGGCGCACTCGTGCCGCTCGGCCACATCCTCGGCGAGCAGTTCGGCGTACGCTTCGCCGTGCAGGTGGACGGCCAGCGCCGCCCCCTGTGCCGCGACGTGGCCCAGGAAGCCTGCTTCATCGCGCGCGAGGCGCTGCAGAATGCCTTCCGCCATGCGCGCGCCACCGTGGTCACGCTGGAAGTGGCTTATGCGGCCGACGTGTTCGAACTGCGCGTACGCGACGACGGCCGCGGCATCACGCAGGCGCCGCGGCCCGGCCACTGGGGCCTCGCGGGCATGCGCGAGCGCGCGGCGGCCATCGGCGCCCACCTGGACATCGGCCCCGGATGCGCGGCGCCGGCGGCCGGCGGCACGCTCGTCGCGCTGTCGGTGCCGGCAAGCCAGGCCTACGAGCGCCCGGCGCGGCAAGCATGGTGGCGCCGGCTGGCGCGCAACGTTCCGGCAGGTCAACCATAGCGCGTGCATATGTGTCCTGTTCGCGAATGACATGTTACGATTCGCCGGTGGCGTAATGACATGCGCTACCATATTTCTTGCGAGCGAACGCCCCATGATGACTCTCGACGACCTGAAACGCCTCGCCCTGCGCCACGCCGGCACGGGGCCGGACTGCATCGTGCCCGGCCTGCGGGTACGCGCCACGACGCAGCCGACCGGCCCGATGAGCGGCATCGAGGAGCCGGTGTTCGCCCTGATCCTGCAGGGCCGCAAGCGCTCCACGGTCGGCGGGCGCATGTACGAATACGGGCCCGGGGACAGCGTGATCGTGTCGCTCTCGATGCCGTCGACAGGCCAGGTAATCGTCGCCAGCAGGGATGAACCCTACCTCGGCGTCGCGCTCACCTTGCGGCCGACGGAAATCGCGGGCCTGATCGTCGAGGCCGAGGCCGAAGCGCCGCCGTGCGCCGTCCCGATGGCCGTGCATGCCGCGTCGCCGCAGCTGATCGATGCCGTCGGCCGCCTCGTCACCCTGCTCGACCATCCGGACGACGTGCGCATCCTGCGTCCGCTGCTGGAAAAGGAATTCCTGTGGCGCCTGCTCTCCGGCCCGCATGGGACGATGCTGCGCGAGGTGGGCCTGGTGGACAGCCGGGCGTCGCGCATCGGCCGCGCCATCCGCTGGCTGCAGCAGCACTACGCCGAGCCCGTGTCGACCCAGCAGCTGGAAGCCGTGAGCGGCATGAGCGCCTCGACGCTGTTCCGTCATTTCAAGGAAATCACGTCGCTGAGTCCCCTGCAATACCAGAAGCAGATCCGCCTGCACGAGGCCAGGGCCCGCCTGGCCGCCAGCAGCCGCGACGTGGCGGCCGTCGCCTACCAGGTCGGCTATGAAAGCCCGTCGCAATTCACGCGCGAATACAGCCGCATGTTCGGGCGGCCGCCGCGCGACGACCTGCGGCGGGTGCGGGAGCCGGTCGTGTGACCGATTTCTTAATCGAAATGCATTTTAGTAACACGGAATATCCCCGGAGGCGATTCTCTGTCACAATGTTGTCATAATCGGCTTCTACACTCTGTTGCCACGAGTGAAATATTCCCGAAAAATGGACATGAAGTTGAAAACGGACGAGCCACTTGGCTCGCTTCCGGCCGATAGCCCCTACCTGTTCCTCAACCGGGAACTGTCCCTGCTCGAGTTCAACCGCCGCGTGCTCGAGCAGGCCGAAAACCCCGCCGTTCCCCTGCTCGAACGCCTGCGCTTCCTGACGATCGTCAGCAGCAACCTCGACGAATTCTTCGAGGTGCGCGTGGCGAGCCTGCTGGCGCAGCACCAGTCGCACGGCGGCCCCGAACCGGGCCAGGCCGACCTGGATGGCGCCGCCGACGAATGCCGCCAGATCATCGCCCACCAGTACGCGCTGCTGAACGACCAGATCCTGCCGCAGCTGTCCGCCCACGGCATCCACCTGCTGCGCCGCTCGGACCGCAACGCGGCGCAGAAGGCCTGGGTCAAGCAGTACTTCGACAAGGAAGTGCGGCCGCTGCTCACGCCCGTCGGCCTCGACCCCGCGCACCCGTTCCCGCGCGTGATCAACAAGAGCCTGAACTTCATCGTCGAGCTGTCCGGCAAGGACGCGTTCGGCCGCGGCACCGGCATCGCGATCATGAAGGCGCCGCGCGTGCTGCCGCGGCTGATCCGCCTGCCGGACGAATTGTCCGACAAGCCCGGGGCGTCGTACTGCCTGCTGTCGTCCGTCATCCAGGCCCACTTGGCCGACCTGTTCACGGGGCGCGAAGTCGTGTCGTACTCGCAGTTCCGCGTGACGCGCAACAGCGACCTGTGGGTAGACGAGGAAGAAGTCAAGAACCTGCGCCAGGCGCTGCAAAGCGAACTGCACAGCCGCAACTACGGCTTCGCCGTCCGGCTCGAAGTGGCGCGCGGCTGTCCGAAGCACCTGGCCGACTTCCTGCTCGACCAGTTCTCGATCGACCGCTCGCGCCTGTTCACCGTCGACGGCCCCGTCAACATGGGCCGGCTGCTGGAGATCGTCAACAGCAATGCGCGCCCGGAACTGAAATTCACGCCCTATGTGCCGGGCTTTCCGGCCAAGCTCGTGAACGCCCACGACTCTTTCGCCGTGCTGCGCAAGCAGGACGTGCTGCTGCACCACCCGTACCAGTCGTTCCAGCCGGTGATCGACTTCGTGCGCTGCGCCGCCGCCGATCCGAACGTCGTCGCGATCAAGCAGAYGATCTACCGGGCCGGCTCGAATTCCGAGCTGATGGAAGCCCTGATCAACGCCGCCCTGCGCGGCAAGGAAGTCACGGTCATCGTCGAGCTGATGGCGCGCTTCGACGAAGAGGCCAACATCAACTGGGCCGAGCGGCTGGAAGAAGCCGGCGCGCAGGTCGTGTACGGCGTCGTGGGCCTGAAGACCCACGCCAAGATGGCGCTCGTGCTGCGCCGCGAACCGGACGGCCTGCGCCGCTACGCCCACCTCGGCACCGGCAACTACAACCCGACGACGGCCCGCTTCTACACGGACTTCGGCCTGCTCACGTCGGACGACGAAATCACGGCCGACGTCAACGAGGTGTTCATCCACCTGACCAGCATGACGCGCCCGACGCAGCTGTCGGCGATGTGGCTGGCGCCGTTCACCTTGCAGAAGGAAATCGTCAAGGCGATCCGCCAGGAAGCGGCGATCGCGCGCGAAGGCAAGCCGGCGCGCATCATCGCCAAGATGAATTCGCTGACCGACGAATCCGTGATCCGCGCGCTGTACGAGGCGTCGAACGACGGCGTGCGCATCGACCTGATCGTGCGCGGCGCGTGCTCGCTGCGGCCCGGCGTGCCGGGACTGTCGGACAACATCCGCGTGCGCTCGATCGTCGGCCGCTTCCTCGAGCACACGCGCGTCTACTACTTCCGCAACAACCTCAGGAACGACGTCTACCTCGGCAGCGCCGACTGGATGAACCGCAACCTGTTCCGCCGGGTCGAAGTCGCATTCCCCATCCGCTCGCCCGCGCTGAAGAAGCGCGTGCTGCGCGAGGGCCTGCAGGTCTATTTGAAGGACAATGTGAATGCCTGGGAACTGGGCAGCGACGGCCGCTACCGGCGCCGCAAACCGCGCGGCAGCCAGGCCCCGTTCAGCGCGCAACTGTTCCTGATGGAGACCATGAGCGCACAAAGCACCGGCCACGTACACAACAAGGAAAACGACCATGGAACTGATCCTGTGGCGCCACGCCGAAGCTGAGCCACACGTCCCCGACGGCGAGGGCGATCAGCGGCGCGAACTGACGGCGAAAGGCGCACGCCACGCGTCGCGCGTGGGCGCCTGGCTGGACCGCCAGCTGTCCACGCACTGCCGCATCCTGTCCAGCCCGGCCGCGCGCTGCGTGCAGACGGCGCAGGCACTGGGCCGCAAGTTCGCCACCGTGGAAGCGCTGAACACGGATTCGACGCCGGAACGCATCCTGGAAGCGGCCGGCTGGCCCGACAACAAGCATCCGGTCGTCATCGTCGGGCACCAGCCGCTGCTGGGTCAGGTGGCGGCGCTGATCTTTTCGAATACCGCGCACGACTGGAAGATCCGCAAGGCCAGCGTGTTCTGGATCGCCAACAAGGGTGACGAGGATCCGGCGCCGTTCGTGCGGCTGGCCGTCGGGCCGGATATCGTGGGCAAGCTGCGCTGATGACCGTAGGGTGGGCATTTGGGGCCGGGGGCCCCAAATGAAACGTGCCCACGCGAACGCCAGCAAGACGCAAACGTCACGCGTGGGCACGGGGTGCCCACCCTTGTATCTTGAACGAGTTGATGATTAGCTACCATCAACTGAGGTGAAGACCAGCTTGTGCCCACCCTGAAGGCATTGACCTTGTGGTAGT
>NZ_JBFUDR010000256.1:0-9249 GCF_056404615.1 Massilia sp. P2_C2
ACATTGCGCAACTACCTTGTGACGTTGTTTTTACTTATTCAGGAGTTCGTTTTGCTCGCCATTCTTCAAGCCGCCGGCTGGCCCATCTGGCTGTTGCTGATCGCGTCGATCATCGCCCTGGCCCTGATCATCGAGCGCCTGATCTACCTGCGCCGCGAAAAGATCCTGCCGCGCCAGCTGCTCGATGAAGTGATCCAGGTTTATCGCAGCGGCAAGGTGACTTCGGACATCATCGACAAGCTGCAGACGAATTCCCCGCTCGGCGCCGTGCTGGCCGCCGCGCTGCGCAACGTCGACGCACCGCGCGACGTGATGAAGGAATCGATCGAGGAAGCGGGCAGGGGCGTCGCCCACGTGCTGGAACGCTTCCTGACCACGTTGGGCACGATCGCATCGCTGGCGCCGCTGATGGGCCTGTTCGGCACGGTGGTCGGCATGATCGAGATTTTCGGCGCCCAGAACGCCAGCGGCACGAACCCGGCCCAGCTGGCGCACGGCATCTCGGTGGCGCTGTACAACACGGGCTTCGGCCTGGCGATCGCCATGCCGGCCCTCGTGTTCTACCGCCACTTCCGCGCGCTGGTCGACAGCTTCATCATCGACATGGAGCTGCAGGCCGTGAAATTCGTCGACGTCGTCCACGGTGCCCGCAAATGATCGACTTCCGCCGCGGCCGCAAACGCGAGGATCCGGAAATCAACCTGATCCCGTTCATCGACGTGCTGCTGGTCGTGCTGATCTTCCTGATGGTGACGACGACTTACAGCAAGTTCACCGAACTTCAGATCACGTTGCCGACCGCCGATGCCGAGAAGGCGATCGAGAAACCGTTCGAAATCAACGTCACCGTCGACGCCAAGGGTAACTACACGGTGAATAATGTCCCCGTCTCGTTCCACGGTGTCGCCGGCCTCGCCGACGATCTCAAGCGGGCGGCCAGCACCGGCCCGGACGGTCAGCCGCTGGCAACGCCCGTGAAGGACCCCGTGATCATCGTCAACGCCGACCAGTTCGCGATGCACCAGATGGTGATCAACGTGCTGGAAGCGGCGCGCATGGCCGGCTACGACAAGCTGACCTTCGCGGCGCAGACCAGCGGGCAGAAGTAACCAAAAAACGGCGGCTTCGGCGCCGCGGAACGGCGCATCGGCGCCGCGGAACGGCGCATCGGCGCCGCGGAACGGCGCATCGGCGCCGTTCCGGGCGTATCCTCGTTCAACCCCGGCGGGATTTCCCGCATCGTGCATGGCATCCTCTCTCGAAGCTACACTCACCCGCGCCTGGCTCCGGCGCGGGCCGCTCGCCGTGGCCCTGTGGCCGCTGTCCCTGCTGTTCCGCGCGCTGTTGGCGCTGCGCGTGGCCTTGTATCGCGCCGGCCTGCTGAGGGCTGAACGGCTACCGGTCCCCGTCATCGTCGTCGGCAATATCTTCATCGGCGGCACGGGCAAGACGCCGCTGACGATCTGGCTGGCGCAGCAGCTGCGCGCGGCCGGGATGCGGCCCGGCGTGATCTCGCGCGGCCACGGCGGCGCGGAAGAGGCACCGCGCGCAGTGCAGCCCACGTCGCGCGCGCAGGACGTGGGCGACGAGCCTTTGTTGATCGCGGCGCGCGCCGGCTGCCCCGTCGTCGTCGGCCGCCGGCGCGCGCAGGCCGGCCGCCATCTGCTGGACCTGCATCCTGACGTCGACGTGCTGATCGCCGACGATGGCCTGCAGCACTATGCGCTCGCGCGCGACGTCGAGGTGGTGCTGTTCGACGGGCGCGGCACCGGCAATGGCTGGACCCTGCCGGCCGGCCCGCTGCGCGAGGCGCCGTCGCGGCGCCGCGACTTCACCGTCGTCAATGCGGCGGATGTCACGCCCGCGCTCGCGGCCGCAGTGGGCGGACGGCCCTGGCAGATGCGGCTTGCGGGCGATCACGCCGAGCGCCTGATGGATGCCGGCGAACGCGTGCCGCTGTCCGGCCTGCGCGGCCGGCGCGTGCTGGCGGCGGCGGGCATCGGCAATCCGGGCCGCTTCTTCGCCATGTTGCGCGCCGCCGGCCTGGAGGTCGCCGAGCTGCCGCTGCCCGATCACCACGACTTCCTGGACGCCCCGTTCCGCGCCGTCGACGCCGACGTCATCCTGGTGACGGAGAAGGATGCAGTAAAATGTCGGCAACTTGAAACAATCAACAACGATCCACGCGTGTGGGTCGTTCCCGTCGGCGCGCAGATCGATGCCGCGCTGGCGGTCCAAATCGTGGAGAAATGTCGTGGACGCCCGACTGCTTGATATCTTGGTCTGCCCGCTGTGCAAGGGACCGCTCGAATATGACAAGAAAGCGCAGGAACTGATCTGCCGCCCGGACCGCCTGGCCTATCCGATCCGCGACGGCATCCCGATCATGTGGGCCGAAGAGGCGCGCAAGGTCGAGCCGGGCCTGTGATCCCATGAGTTTCGTCGTCATCATCCCGGCCCGCCTGGCCTCGACCCGGCTGCCGAACAAGCCGCTCGCGGACCTGGGCGGCAAGCCGATGATCGTGCGCGTGGCCGAACGCGCGCAGCAATCGGGCGCTTCCCGCATCATCGTCGCCACCGACCACGCCGACATCGCGGCCGCCTGCGCCGCGCACGGCATCGAGGCCTGCATGACCCGCGCCGACCACCCGTCCGGCACCGACCGCATCGCCGAAGTGGCGCAGACGCTGGGCCTCGCGCCGGATGCAGTCGTCGTCAACCTGCAGGGCGACGAGCCCCTGATCGATCCCGCRCTGCTGGCCGCCTGCGCCGCCCGCATCTCCGCGGACGTGCCGATGGCCACCTGTGCGCATCCGTTGTCGGACGTTGCCGACGCTTTCAATCCGAATGTCGTGAAGGTCGTGCTGGACAAGCAGGGGCGTGCGCTGTACTTCTCGCGCGCCACGATCCCCTGGCACCGCGACGGCTTCGCCGCCAGCCGCGAGCAATTGCCCGCAGGTTACGTGCCGCTGCGCCACATCGGCCTGTACGCGTACAGCAACGCCTTCCTGCAACGCTATCCGCAACTGGAGCCGTCGCCGCTGGAATCCATCGAAGCCCTGGAACAATTGCGCGTGCTTTGGCATGGCGTGCCGATCGCCGTGCACGTGACGGCCGAGGCGCCGCATGCCGGTGTCGACACGCCGGCGGACCTGGAGCGGGTGCGACTTTTCTATACGTCTTGATCCGGTTGGAAACTACACATCAGGCTGCTTGCGGCAGGTCAAACGGCTGAGAGATAGCCGGCGGCCAGTGGCGTTTGGTGCTGCTTTTGTGGTAAGTTTCGTACCAGCTAGTCAGAATTGCATCAATACGGTTATCTGTTCCCAGCTATAACCGCGACATAAAAAATTATTAGATACCTTTAGGAATCCTTCATGCGTCTCATTCTGTTAGGAGCCCCCGGTGCCGGCAAAGGCACCCAGGCAAACTTCATCAAAGAAAAATACAACATCCCCCAAATTTCCACCGGCGACATGCTGCGTGCTGCCATCAAGGCCGGCACCGAGCTGGGTATGGCCGCGAAAAAGGTGATGGACGCAGGCCAGCTCGTGTCGGACGACATCATCATCGGCCTGGTGAAGGAACGCCTGAAGGAAGCGGATTGCGCCAACGGCTACCTGTTCGACGGCTTCCCGCGCACGATCGCGCAGGCCGACGCCATGAAGGACAGCGGCGTGCAGATCGACTACGTGCTGGAAATCGACGTGCCGGATGAACTGATCGTCGAACGCATGAGCGGCCGCCGCAGCCACCCGGCCTCGGGCCGCGTGTACCACGTCAAGTTCAACCCGCCGAAGGTCGAAGGCGTCGACGACGTCACCGGCGAACCGCTGGTCCAGCGCGACGACGACAAGGAAGAAACGGTCAAGAAGCGCCTGACCGTGTATCACACGCAGACGGAAGTCCTGCTCGGCTACTACAACAAGTGGGCCCAGTCGGGCCTGCCGGGTGCGCCGAAATACCGCAAGATCTCGGGCGTCGGCCCGGTCGAGCAGGTGCGCGACGCCGCGTTCGCGGCACTCGCCGGTTAAGCATTCCAGGGCGGCATTGCCGCCCTTTTTTGGCTCCGGATGACCTTTGCCATCCGTCCAGGTTTTTAGATCAAAGTTTCGCCGTGGGCCATCGCCGGACGACCCGCGGGAATGCAGCAAGGCAGGCCGCTCGGGTGGACAGCGCATGACGGCCTTCGACTGTGGTTGTTTGATCGAAGAACGAGGGGGACGACAATGGTATCCGCGCAGCTCATCTTCGCCGTCGCGTGCGGCTTCATCGCGGTATTGTACGGACTGTGGTCACGCAGTTGGGTCCTGCGCCAGGATCCCGGCAACGGCCGCATGCAGGAAATCTCGCTGGCCATCCAGCAGGGGGCCTCGGCTTACCTGGCGCGCCAGTACCGCACGATCGCCATCGTCGGCGTCATCCTGCTGATCGCCATCTTCTTCCTTCTCGGCGCGGCCACCGCGGGCGGCTTCCTGGCCGGCGCGCTGCTGTCCGGCGCCTGCGGCTTCATCGGCATGAATGTCTCGGTGCGGGCCAACGTGCGCACGGCGCAGGCGGCCGCGACGGGGCTCGACCAGGCGCTGAACGTCGCCTTCCGCGGCGGCGCCATCACGGGCATGCTGGTCGTCGGCCTGGGGCTGCTGGGCGTGGCGCTGTTCTACTGGATCCTCATCCTGCGCGCGGACGCCGCGCTGTCGCCGCATGACGTCATCCAGCCGCTGGTGGGTCTGGCGTTCGGCGCGTCGCTGATCTCGATCTTCGCGCGCCTTGGTGGCGGCATCTTCACGAAAGGCGCGGACGTGGGCGCCGACCTCGTCGGCAAGGTCGAGGCCGGTATCCCTGAGGATGATCCGCGCAATCCTGCCGTCATCGCCGACAATGTGGGCGACAACGTCGGCGATTGCGCAGGCATGGCGGCCGACCTGTTCGAGACCTATGTCGTCACGCTGGTCGCCACGATGCTGCTCGGCGCGCTGATGGTGCCCGGCATGGGCGGTGTGGGCATGAGCTATCCGCTGCTGCTGGGCGGCGTGTCGATCATCGCGTCCATCGTCGGCTGCTCGCTCGTGAAGWACCATCCGGGCCACAAGATCATGTATGCCCTGTACACCGGACTGTGGTGGTCGGCGGCGCTGTCGCTGATCGGGTTCGCCGTCGTCACGTGGCTCGTGTGGCCGGAGGCCGCCATGCGCTGGCGCATGCTGGGCTGCGCCACGGTCGGCATCGCGCTCACCGGCCTGATGGTCTACATCACCGAGTACTACACGGGCACGGAATTCACTCCCGTGCGTCACATCGCCGAAGCGTCGACGACGGGCCACGGCACCAACATCATCGCGGGGCTGGGCGTGTCGATGAAGTCGACCGCGTATCCCGTGCTCGTCGTGTGCGCCGCGATCCTGATCGCCTACCAGCTGGGCGGCCTGTACGGCATCGCCATCGCCGCCACGGCCATGCTGTCGATGGCGGGCATCATCGTCGCGCTGGACGCCTACGGCCCGATCACGGACAACGCCGGCGGCATCGCCGAGATGAGCGGCATGCCCGACCAGGTGCGCGCCGTCACCGACCCGCTGGATGCCGTCGGCAACACGACGAAGGCCGTCACGAAGGGGTATGCGATCGGCTCCGCGGGGCTGGCCGCCCTGGTGCTGTTCGCCGACTACACGCACGCGCTGGAAGCGAGCGGCACGCGCCTCGCGTTCGACCTGTCGAACCCGATGGTGATCGTCGGGCTGTTCATCGGCGGCCTCGTGCCCTACCTGTTCGGGGCGCTCGCGATGGAAGCGGTGGGCCGGGCCGCGGGTGCCGTCGTGATCGAGGTGCGGCGCCAGTTCCGCGACATCGTCGGCATCATGGCGGGCACCGGCAAGCCGGAATACGACAAGGCCGTCGACATGCTCACGGCCTCCGCCATTCGCGAGATGGTGCTGCCGTCGCTGCTGCCCGTGATCGTGCCGATCCTCGTCGGCATGCTGCTGGGGCCGGCCGCGCTGGGCGGGATGCTGATGGGTACGATCGTGACCGGACTCTTTGTCGCGATCTCGATGACGACGGGCGGCGGCGCCTGGGACAACGCCAAGAAATATATCGAGGACAACCACTACGGCGGCAAGGGCTCCGATGCGCACAAGGCCGCCGTCACGGGCGACACGGTGGGCGATCCGTACAAGGACACGGCGGGCCCGGCCGTGAACCCGCTGATCAAGATCATCAACATCGTGGCGCTGCTGCTCGTGCCGCTGCTGCCGGCAGGCGGCTGGCTGGCGGTGTCGGAACCGATCGCCCTGTACGGGAAACCGGTCGCGACCGCGCACACCGCGACCCCGGTTCAGCGTCCGAGCGCCTCGCTCAGTGCGAATTCGAGCGACGCCCGGTCCGAATCGCCGCGGTAGCGCACGCCGTTGATATAGAACGTGGGCGTGCCCGTCGCGCCATCGTGGCGGGCGCGTTCCGCGTCCGCCTGCACGCGCGGGCGGTGGCGCCGTTCCCGGACCTCGGCGTGGAAGCGTTCGACGTCGAGGTCCAGGCCTTCCGCCAGCACGGCGAAGTCCTGCTCGTCGACGACCCGCCGCTGTTGCCTGAACAGCGCGTCGTGCATGTCCCAGAAACGCCCCTGGCCGCCGGCGGCTTCGGCCGCTTCCGCCGCCAGCTCGGCCAGCGGATGCAGGTGCGCCAGCGGCAGGTGGCGGTAGACGAGGCGGATGCCGCCGAACTGCCCGTCCAGCTCGCGCAGCGCGTGATGGGCACGGGCGCTGTAGGGGCACTGGAAGTCGCCGTACTCGACCACCGTCAGCGCGGCATCCGCCGGGCCACGCACGTGTTCGTCGTTGCCGATCTCGTCAACTCGTCTCATCGATATCCCCTGTCGTGTCGAGGCGCCATCATGACACGCCATGCGTAATCATGTAGTAAATTTTCACCCGGCAAGAAGATAGGTGTAAAAACAAAACAGATGGCGACGTGATCGCCTCCGTTGAGGTAAAGTAGCGTCATTAGCGGTTTTGCATATTGAACAAGCCGCGCCAGCTTACTAACCAAATGGAGAAAATCATGACGAGCTATCTCGGAAGAATGGGCGCCGCCGACGCCCTCGGCCCCGATCTCACCGACGCCCCCAGCGCGGACAGCCTGCCGCTGGCGGAAGACGCGGACCGCGCCGAACTGCGCCGTAACCTGCTGGTCTACGGCATGGCCGGTGCACTGGGCGCCGACCAGGCACGCAGCGCCAACGGCGACGTGCACGGCTGATCGGACACTCAGCCACACGAACGGGACCCGCGGGTCCCGTTTTTTTTTTCAGAACACGCACATGCGGTCGGCTTCCTCGCGCAGCCAGGGCCGGAAGTCCGGATGCGCGATGGCGATCAGTGCCTGCGCGCGCTGCTTGGCCGACTTGCCGCGCAATTGCGCGACGCCCCATTCCGTGACGACGTAGTTGACGTCGTTCTTGCTCGTGGTCGCGTGCGTGCCGGGCGCCAGCGTGGGGACGATGCGCGACACGGTGCCATCCTTGGCCGTCGACGGCAGCACGATGAACGACTTGCCGCCGCGCGAACGGTTCGCAGCGCGCACGAAATCGACCTGGCCGCCGGTGCCGGAATAGGGCAGGTGCCCGATGCTCTCGCTGCCGCACTGGCCGAGCAGGTCGACCTGCAGGCTGGCGTTGATCGACACGAGCTTGTCGTTCTGCCCCGCGACGTACGGGTCGTTCGTGAAGTTCGACGGATGCATCTCCAGCATCGGATTGTGGTGCATGAAGTCGTACAGGCGGCGCGAACCGAGCGCGAACGTTGCTACCATCTTGCCCGGTAGCAGGGTTTTACGCCGGTTGGTGACCGCGCCCGCTTCCACGAGTTTCAGGATGCCGTCGCCGAGCATCTCCGTGTGGATGCCGAGGTCGCGCTTGTCCGTCAACTGCATCACGACGGCATCCGGAATGCCGCCATAGCCGATCTGCAAAGTGGATCCATCCTCGATGTGATCGGCGACGAGGCGGCCGATCGCTTCCTGCACGGGGCCGATGTGCGGCAATCCGACTTCGAGGATCGTGTCTGCGCTTTCGACCAGGGCCGTCACCTGCGAAATGTGCACGTGGCACTGGCCGTGCGTGAACGGCACGTTGGGATTCACCTCCAGCACGACGGCACGCGCCTTCGCGACGGCCGCCATCGTGTAATCCGTGCCGAGGCTGAGGGCGAAGTGGCCGGACGCGCTCATCGGCGACGCCAGCGCGAACACGACGTCGGCGGGCATCAGGTCCCGTTCGATCAACGCGGGGATCTCGGAAAAATAATTCGGGATGAAATCGCACCAGCCGCCCTGGCCGCCGGCCCGCGAGGCGCCGCCGAAGAACAGTGCGGCGTGGCGCACGTGTGGACGGCATTCGGGCTCGAAATAACCATACTTGCGCATGGCGAGGATCTGCGCGACCTGCACGTCGTGAAAGCCCCGGCATTCCTGCGACAATGCGTGCAGCAGGGCGGGCGGTTCGCCGACGCCCGTCGGGACGATGATCATGTCGCCGTCGCGAACGTGGTTGAGGGCATCGAAGGCATTGCCGCGCCGGGCGCGGTACATCTCCTGCATGGACTGCATTGTCGTCTCCTTGTCGTTTTTATGTGAAAACATGGCAGCTTGACAGCGTGGCCCCGGAAACTGACGCCCACCTGACGTGTTGTTGAGGCGCCTGCGCACGCATGCGCGCGCCGGCGCCACGTGGCGCGGCCGATAATGGAACGGCAAGCAGCGAGGACCATCATGAGACCGACACCACACATCTTCGCGGCGCTATTCGCGACTGTCCTGGCACTGTCCGGCATGGCGCACGCCCAGGCGCCGCAGGCGCGCGCGCGCGCGCAGGACGCGGCCACGCAGCATCAATCGGCGCGGACGGAACAGGCGAACCGCGACGCCACCGTGGCCGACGAGGCCAGCACGACGGCGCCGGCGCATACGCCCGCAGCGGATGCGGCCGCCAGACCGCGCACGTCGTCGGCGCCCCGGCTGAGCTATGGGCCCGTGCTGACGCCACGCGGCCAGCAGGGCGCCGACACGGTACGCAAGGACCCGGCCGAGGTACGCGACGAAACCGACACGCTGGCCCRCGAGGCCGCGCCCCGGCCGGAGCATCCGCAACTAACCGACAGCCGTAGCGAGAAACTGGGCGGCAAGCAGCTGGAAGAGCAGCGCCGCCGCGCCGCGGGCCGTCATCAGGCGTGGCAAGGGGAGGGGCCGATGGCGCCG
>NZ_JBFUDR010000257.1:0-9238 GCF_056404615.1 Massilia sp. P2_C2
GGCCTGACGTGGGGCTCGCGGCCTGACGTGGGGCTCGCACTCGAACAACCACTTCGACATTTCGCTCGCCATGTTCACCCACGTGGGCGCGGCGGCGCCGGGCAAGGTCACGGCGATCGACACGCACTGGATCTGGCAGGACGGCCAGCGTCTCACCAAAGCACCGCTGAAGATCGAAAAGGGGCTCGTGCACGTCCCGGCGCAACCGGGCCTGGGCATCGAGCTGGACGAGGCCGAGCTGGAAAAGGCACACCAGGCCTATAACAACATGGGCCTGGGCGCACGCGACGACGCGGCCGCGATGCAATTCCTCATCCCCGGCTGGAAGTTCGACAACAAGCGTCCCTGCCTCGTGCGCTGACTCACCCGAACAGCGACTTGAACGCCCACACGAGCGTCTTGGCGACGAATTGGGCGAACGGCAGGGCCAGCGCGACGAGCAGGATGACCTGGCATACGCGCAGCACGGGTTCGAACGCGTGCCAGTCGCGCCGCATGTGCGGCATGTAGAAATGCGGCCGGTGGATGTGCGAGAGGTGCAGACGGCTCTTGATGCGTGCCGGTCCGTGTCCGAATTTCATCGTCGTCTCCACGTATATGTATATGCAATTTGAGCATATGCCTATGTGGCGCGCTCTGCCGATGATTTTCTGGATCGCGCCGCCGAGCCGGATTGACGAAATCAATTTGCTCTTCCGCCGCAGCGATCTAAGGGGGGGGGTATTCAGGAAAAATTTACTGTGAATTCTGTCCCGAAACCTTTCATCAAGGATCGGATTTCATCGAGCCGCGCCGCGCCGTTCATAGCGACGAAACGACGCCAGAAGTACTTGGCGTGCTTCCAGACGATCTCAATACGGTTGAGCTCCGGGCTGTAGGGTGGCAAGTAGTAAAAGTGCAACCCCTGGCGTGCCCAGCGCCGCCGCTTTTTCTCCATCGCCGCGCCTTTGTGAATGGCCGCGTTGTCGAGCAATACAATGCGTGGCACCGAATGCAGCTGGTCGGCGATCTGATCGAAAAAGGCGATGACGTCTTCGCGCCTGCTCGGTCCCTGTTTCGTAGTCCAAATCAGCTGGCCATCATGGCGCAATGCGCCAAGCACGTTGACCCGTTGCCGATGCGCCAGCGGCTCCACGGACCGGGTTTCACCGATTCGGGTCCAGCCGTATTGCAATGAGGGATTCGGGCTGAAACCCGACTCGTCGAAGTACAGCAATTCACACCGTTGCTCATGGTCGAGCCGGCCCAGCGCCTCGATGATCTTGCCGGCGCGCTCGAACGCCTCCTGATTGCGTTTTTTTAAACTGTAGCGGTAGCGCTTATAGCTGAATTTCATGTCCTTGAGATAGCGTGCAGCAGTGCCGTCGCTGATCGAAACATGATCATGGTGCTGCTTCAGGTGGCGCAGCAGCGCGGCAATGGTGCCGCCCTCCGAGTGCGCCAACTCGCCCAACGCCTGCTGTTGCTGTGGGGTCCACTTCCGCAGTCGCCCCGTATGACGCCCCTCGTACAGGCCTGCCAACCCCAGCTTGTTCCAACGCTGGCGCCATTGCTCCACGCTGTTCAAATGCACCGAGAACTCGTCAGCCGTCTCTTGCAGCGTTAGTCCCTGACTCAACCGCGAGATGCCCTGGGCACGCATCCGGGTCCGTGGATGAGGATGGAAAATCCCCATATCCCGCAGCGTCCGACGCTCAGCATCGGACAACATCAAGCGTTTCATGGCAGCGACTCCTGCAACAATCCTCGTCCGGGTTTACTCAAAATTTGGAGGACTACTTAGCGGGGTATTGCCTTGGCAACGTTGGGGACGAAATCGCCCGGACTACTCAACGATTTTAAGAATTCGACAAGATCGCTCTTTTCAATCGGCGTGAGAATCAATGGCCGCTCAGCCTCAGTACTCCGGTAATAGAGCTCCAACTCTACGGCTTCCTCCAGTGACCCAACGCTCCCGTCATGCATATATGGGCCCGTCCGAGCCACATTGCGCAAACTGGGTGTTCGAAATTTTCCAATGTCGGGCGGTTTGAGCGTGACTGCGAATCGGCCCAACTCCGCAACGTCTTCGTCACTGAGAACGACGTGGTCAATGCGAGCGCCAGCCGTTCTTTTCGACATCAGATTCATGGTGATGCTCACAAGGCGGGGTTCGATTCGAGTAAGCCCGACGTTCAAGCTATGAAACTCATTGTCGGTGAACAAGGCATACGTTTTTTCGATCTGGTGACAATGAAAGCATTGGGCCCTGCCTTGAAACAATGCCAAACCATTGCGTGCACGATCCGATAGGGCCGATTTCTCGCCCAGAAATGCGAAGCGGTCGAATGGCGAATTTCCCCTGACAAGGGTGCGCTCAAAGCTGGCGATCGCTTGGCCGACGTGCTTGCTGCTGATCGCATCGGGCGAGTTTGGAAATGCACTTCGGAAGGCAGATCTGTACGCCGAATCGTGACGTAAAATCACCAACAGGGCATCCTCGCTCGCAAGACCATGCTCACGTGGATTGAGAAAAGGATCGAGCGCCTGCTCCTCAAGGGACGATCGTCGCCCATCCCAAAACTGAGTCGTATTGAAGGCGACATTCAAAAGACTGGGTGTGTTGCGAGAGCCTCGTTGACCGCCTATTCCTTTGCCGACATTTATTAAGTCAGCAAACGCATGTTCCGGTTGATGGCAGCTCGCACAACTTGTCGATCCATCGCGACTTAGACGTTTATCGGAAAAAAGCTTTTGCCCTAATGCAATCTTCTCGAGCGTGAGCGGGTTATCTGATGGGTTGGAAACTGGCGGCAAACCTAGACTGTCATCGCCCGGCTCGGCCACCAGTCTACTGTGTAACGCAAACATGCCGAGGACAATCAGTAACGGCACTTTAGGTAATCTTTTGGACAATCGACCTCCCACGAGTTGAATCGCGTTCCATAGATGCGTGGATCGTCGCCCGGTGCGCATCGACCTGACGCACACGAACTGGCCGCCATCAAAGTCGGGGCGGTTCACCTGGCGGGTTGATCCCAGTCTGCGAGTACGAGGGGCCCTTCAGGCAATTCGAGCTCGGCCTCAATGTCCTTCAGCAAGAAGATTGGCAATGTGTTGCCGAACGACGGAATGGTCTCTAGCGACTTGATCGTTGCTTCATCGAACCCAACTCTCTCAGCAAGACCAAGCTGGGAGTGGCCGCTTTGCTGTCGCCGGAGTCCCATTACTTCACCCGGCCAATGCTCCTCAGAGAGGAGCATTGGATCGCCCACCGGTATCTTCAATACCTGCCGCAGTGATAATCCAAGCAAGCTGCATAGGCAACGAACTGTTCCGAGAGAGACGGCTGTCTCAAGCTCGTCGTCGTGCAACTCTATGTCGCCAAGCCCAGATGGAGTAAGGCCCAACTTCTCGGCCACCTCGACATCCGACAACCCGAGCTCAAGCCTCCTATCGCGAATAATCTTCGCTGTGCTCATTTGGGCTTGCTCCTATGGAAAAATCAACGCCGGTACCGGCATAGGTGAAGGTGCAGATACTGGAACGAATGACCCGCCGGGCAGCGGAATGAACGGTATACCCGACTTTGGCATTGCTCAGCGAGCCCCCTCCACATAGACATTATTTCGCCGCACCATTCGTTATTTCATCTCTATCTTCCGTAAAATCGCACTCATTACCTTAACAGCAACAAACACTAGCAAAGGGAGGGCAATAACGAAGGATCCATGGCTGAGCGCCCAAGTATTGAAGATCGGCAATCGATAAAAGTTAAATAGACGGCCTAGAGGGTATAACAGCAACGATCCGATCACGAACGAGCTAGTCATTCCGATAGACCTGACGCGTACTTTCCTAGACTCATTATTAGCGACAGCGTAAAAGATAACACCAAGACCTAACGAAAGAAAGATCCATGCCACACCGAATTCATAGTCAAGGTCCCATATTCCCAATGACGCCCCAAGCCATAAGCAGATTATTGGAACCATGCCGCACGCAACAATACTCGTAACGGTCCTGAGCACTTTTTTCATGGATCGCCCCTGGCAGATCTCAACGAGATTATTGTGGACATGTGCATGACATTCCTTTGGACTGCATATATTTAGAAATCAGTTCGCGTG
This sequence comes from Massilia sp. P2_C2, assembly GCF_056404615.1. Classification (NCBI taxonomy): domain Bacteria; kingdom Pseudomonadati; phylum Pseudomonadota; class Betaproteobacteria; order Burkholderiales; family Oxalobacteraceae; genus Massilia; species Massilia sp. P2_C2. The sequence continues at coordinate 4,110 of NZ_JBFUDR010000257.1, forward strand.
AATTTTTAAAGGCTTGGTCGTACTCAGGCTCGGTCGGAAAAGCGTCATGATAAAAATGCGAAAACGAGACATGTCCGTCGTAGACCTTGCCGCCATGACCTGCGGCCGTAGCGTCCTGTACGGTATGAACCGCATTACCCAGTCCGCGAATAGTGCCTAACGACATTTGTTCGTCGATATAATTGTTCGTTTCCAGCTCCGCAATAGCGGGGCTAACACCAGCAGGTATCATACTATGGATGAAGGCGTCCGAGACACCTTGTGTTCGCCAATCAGTCGCGACGGCGTCCCATGCTAACGCGAGGCTATCCATGATTCCCATTCCACACTGCCGGGCCGCATTAAATGTAATCGCACTGTGTACATCGGAAGTGTATAGCCCTGTTGGATCAACAGCGTTCACGGGGTTACCACGGACATATGCATACATATTCACTCCACCAGCCAGTCCAATTGGATCCTCACTAATGAACCGGTGCAAGCTTGGATTGTAATATCGTGCCCGATTGAAATTTAGCCCGGTATTGTCGTTCTCGCGCCCGGTGTACTGATAGCTGTTGTCGTTGGCGGCCCCGTTCGTGCTGGCTTTGCCGTATGGCTCGTAGCTGTAGCTTGTAGTAGCCACGCCATTGCTGTCGGTCAGAGCAAGCGTCGAGCCCAGCGCGTCAGTCAGCAGGTGCCTTGTCCCCGCACTATCGGTGCGGCTGAAGACTTCGTCCAGCCCGCCGGTGATTAGATTTGCCGTCGGCGTATTGCCGGCCAACTCCTGCACCGGATTCAAACCATCATATAGGAACGCGGTGGCAGTGCCTGCGACGGTCTTGCCGATGCGACGGCCGACCCCGTCATACTGGAAACTGGCTGTCACGACGCCGGACAGGCCCATTAGACAGCATTACGTCATTCTTAGTTCAACAAACTACCGTTAGACTAAAAGGTTACCGTCCAGCGTTCAAAACCGGTAAGCCACGTTCGCAAGCACGGACGGCGAGTGCGTCGCGTCATCCGTCACGGAAGCGCCTCCGTGCGAGCGCCATGCTACCGTCAGTCCGCCGCTCCACGCATCGCGCACATAGCGCACACCGATGCCGCCTCCCGCCAGCGCGCGGTGGTTGTCTTGCGTCGTCCATGGCGACTTGTTCAGTGTGACGCGGCCGGCGTCGTAGAACAGGTAAGGCACCACAGGGCCGACGGCATAGCGCACTTCCGTCTGCGCCACCCAGCCCGTGTCGCCATAGCCCTCGCCGTTCGGATAGGCGCGGACGCCGTTCACGCCGCCCAGGCCCAGTTTCTCCGACGAGTCGAGGTTATGCCCCGTCCACTGGGCCGATACGCGCCCGTACAGGTCGAGCCGGTCGCTCAGCGACTGGATCCGGGCCAGGTCGAGGTTCACGCGATCGAAGCTGCCGGCCGAGCGGGCGCTGGCCACGTCGAGCGCCTGCGTGTCGTCGTTCATGCCCAGCCGGCCGCGAGTCCAGCTCAGGGCACCGAACGTGATGCCGGCGTGGAGGAACTGGTCGCGCACGTCGAACGAAAGAGTGACCGGAACGACGGTGCTGGATTTCTGCGACGCCGTCTCCGTCGCGTCCTGGCGGTCGTGCAAACGCTTGTGGTCGACGCTGGCCGACAAGGTCAGGTTGCGCACCTGCGAGCGCACGAGCGGATAGCTCAGCCCCACGCTCGCCACGTCGGCCGTGCCGCGCGCGCCCAGCGCGGCGAAGCTGCCGGCCAGTTCATAGAACGAATGCGTATAGCTGGCGCGGCCGCGCAGGCCCGCGTGGCCCAGCGGCGCCGCATAGGCCAGCGAACCGAACCACATGCCCGCTTCCGTGTACAGCGCCTGCACCGACAACTGGTCGCCCAGCATGAACGGGCTGTCCGCGTCCGCGCTCACGTGCGCGCGCGCGCGCCCCGTCGCGCGGGTGCCGTAGTTGTCCAGGCCAACCTCGCCCTTGTAGCGGTGGTCGCGCCGGACTTCGACGAGCAGGTCGCCCGTGCCGACTTCCTCGCCCGGCCGCACGAGCGGCACGGTGCGCGCGCCCAGCTGGTCGTCCAGCAGCAGGGTCACGCGCTCCAGCCGGCCGCTCTCGATGATATCCCCGTGCGGCAGCGCCGACAGGAATCCCTGCGCGCCGGCGATGAAGTCCGGCTCGCCGTGGGCCACGACCTTGCCGTAGCGTCCTTCGAGGATCTGCATGTGCAGCTCGCCGGCCGACAGATCCTGCTGCGGCAGGTAGGCGCGCGCGAACGGATAGCCGGCCTGCTGGTAGTACGCGGTCAGGCGCGACGCGAGGGCTGCCAGGCCGGCGAAATCGTAGGACTTGCCGTCGACCGGGCCCAGCGCGGCCAACAGCGCGTCGGAACCGATGCGCGTATTGCCGCTGATGACGACGCGGCGCAGCGTGACCCGCTGGCCGCCTGCGGGCATGGGCGCGGCGGCCGGTGCCGGCTGGACGGCGGGGACGTTGCCGCCGCGGGGTTGCGGCAGTGGTCGCGCGTTTTCCTGCAATGGGGGCTGCTGCGCCAGGGCCTGCAGCGATGCCGCGGCCAGCAGGGCCAGCGGCACGAGTTTCAGTTTCGTTTTCATGCTCGATAGGTGTTCGTGGTTGCCTGTGCTTACGGATTCGGTGCTTCCGTGCTGCCCGCTTCTCCGCCGCCGGGTGCCGGTATGCGGATACCGCCGGACACGACGAGCACGTTGAGGAACCTGACGTCCAGGCCGGCCGACAATGCCTGGCTGGACGTCTGGCCCGGGTTCGTGGCACTGACAGCGGTTGCGCCACCACCCGCCTCCGCGCCCTGCCCGTCCGCGGCCGGTGCCGGCAGTACGGGCGCAAGACCCAGCGTCTGCGGTGCGATCGTGGTTGCCGCAACGGATGTGGGCGCCACGGTCTGGGCCGGCTCGGGCACTGGCGCCGGTGTCGGGGTCACGACAGGCACCGGTGTCGCCGCGGCAAGGATGGTGCCGGTCGTCGCCGCCTGGCCCGTGAACGCATAATTGGACGCATCGGGCCCCGTCAGCACCAGCCCGCTCACGTCCACCGGGATCCCGGTGCCCGCGGTCGCCTGCGCGAACTGCGCGTTGGCGCCGACGGCGCTCACGGCCACGCTGTCGCCGGCAATCGTGCCGGAGAGCGTACCCGGCGCCGTCAGCGTCGCGGCCGTGGTGCCGTCGGCCGTCTTGTCGGCAACGGCCGCGCCGGTGACCGTCACCGCTTTTTGCGCGATGGCCGCCGTGGCCACACGCTGCAGGTCGGTCGTGTAGTTGCCGGCGTCCGCGCCGCCCACGGTACCGACGAGATTGACGACCTTGCCGCTGCCGGCGTTCTTGTCGGCGAAGGTACCCTGCGCGGAGACCGTCACCGAATCGCCCTCGACAAGACCGCCGAGGACGGCGTTGGCACTGCTGACGGTGGCCGCCGTCGTGCCGTCGTAGACCTTGTCGGCGGCCGTGATGCCGGACACCGTCAACGCTTTCTGCGAAATACTGGCCGCCGCGCTGGCCGGCGCGGTCAGGCTGTAGTTCGCGGCGAGTCCGGTGCCGTCCGCGAGTACGCCACCGGAGATCGCCACGGTCTTTCCGCTGCCCACATTCTTGTCCGCGAAGGTAGCGGCGAGCCCCGTGACGCTGAGCGTCTCGGTACCGACCAGGCCGACGAGGTCTCCGACCGACAGCGTCGCGGTCGTCGTGCCGTCGTACACCTTGTCGACCGCCGCCAATCCCGTCAGGGTCAGGGCCTTCGGCGTGATCGCGGCCGTGGCCGACGCCTGGTCTGCGATCGCATAGTTGCCGGCGTCCACGCCACCATGGGTGCTTGCCAGGGTCACGGTCTTGCCCGTACCCGCGTTGGCGTCGGCGAAACTGCCGCTCGCGCCCACGGTCACATCGTCGCCCGCCACCAGGCCGGACAGTTGCGCATACGCGACCGACACGGTGGCGGCCGTCGTGCCGTCGTAGACCTTGTCGGCGGCCGTGATGCCCGACACCGTCAACGCTTTTTGCGCGATGCTGGCCGTCGCGCTGGACTGCCCGCCCAGCGTGTAATTGCCGGCATCCTGGCCGGACAGGCTGGAGACCAGCGCCACGGTCTTGCCGCTGCCGGCGTTCTTGTCGGCGAATGCGCCGCTCGCGGTCAGGCCGACGTCATCGCCCGCCACCAGGCCGTCCAGCGTGGCGGCGCTCCGGGACACGGTCGCCGCCGTCGTGCCGTCGTAGACTTTGTCCGCGGCCACGATACCGGACAGCGTCAAGGCCTTCGGCGTGATGCTGGCCATGGCCGAGGGCTGGCCGGCGATCGCATAGTTGCCCACATCGGCGCCGCCGTACGTGTTCGCCAGGGTCACCGTCTTCGCGCTGCCGACGTTCTTGTCCGCGAACGTGCCGGTCGATGTCACGCTTACCTCGTCGCCGGCGACGAGACCCTGCACGACCGCGCCGGCCGTCGACACCGTCGCCGAAGTCGTGCCGTCGTAGACCTTGTCGGCGGCCGTGATGCCGGACACGGTCACGGCTTTCTTCATGATGGTGGCCATCGCCGAGGGCTGGCCCACGATCACATAGTTGCCCACGTCGGCGCCGCCAAAGGTGTTCGCCAGCGTCACCGTCTTCGCGCTGCCGGCGTTCTTGTCGGCRAACGTGCCGGTGGCGCTCACGTGCACGTCGTCGCCAGCGACGAGTCCCTGCACGACGGCGCCGGCCGTCGACACCGTCGCCGAAGYCGTGCCGTCGTAGACTTTGTCGGCGGCCGTGACGCCCTGCACTACCACCACTTTCTTCGTGATGGCGCCCGACGCCCACGACTGGCCGGTGATCGCATAGTTGCCCACGTCGGCGCCGCCGTACGTGTTTGTCAGCGTCACCAACTTCCAGAGGGCGACGTTCTTGTCCGTGAACGTGCCGGTCGATGTCACGCGCACGTCGTCGCCCGCGACGAGACCCTGCACGACCGCGCCGGCCGTCGACACCGTCGCCGAAGTCGTGCCGTCGTAGGTCTTGTTGGCGGCCGTGATACCGGACACGGTCACGGCTTTCTTCGTGATGGTGGCCGTCGCCGAGGGCTGGCCCACGATCACATAGTTGCCCACGTCGGCGCCGCCAAAGGTGTTCGCCAGCGTCACCGTCTTCGCGC
>NZ_JBFUDR010000258.1:0-9218 GCF_056404615.1 Massilia sp. P2_C2
GCCGGTTGAACGCGTGGGCACGGGGTGCCCACCCTACCCGTGACGCAAGCTTCGCCTCATATTAGACGAGCGCGTGTCCCTTCATGCGCGTCAGAATCGCCAGCGGACTCGCGTCCCTGTCGTACTGGTGCATGGGCGACAGCTGCAACGTATGCTCCATCATGTACTGCCCCGCCATGACGGCATGCGAGGTCTGGTCCGAGAAACACACCCACGCGCAGCCCGGCGGGAAGCCGAACGTCACCTGCGGCGCGTTCTTCTGGTAGTCCAGGTCGGACTTCATCCCGTCGTGCAGTTGCAGCATCAGGTGGTCGTATTCGCTGCGCAGCGATTTCGTCACGTGCAGCGCATTCAGCATCTTGGCCTGCCACGCCGAATACGGCTTGGCCTTCGGCAGGAAGCGGCGCGCCACGTCCTCGAACGGCTCGCCCACGCGCCACACGCGCGGTTCGCCGTCCTGGTTCACGTTGGTGAAGACGCGCAGCAGGCGCTCGCCGTAGTTCGGGCGCGACGGGAACGCGTCCACGTGCATGCGGCGGTCGTCCGCGCGCCACGACTGCACGCGGTTCTGCACCACCGACGGCCGGAAACTGGTCGCGCCACGGCGCAGGTGTTCGCCGTAGCGCGGCACCAGGTTGCCCAGCAGGCCCTCGGCCTGGGCGCGGAAGCGGCCGATCATCCCGGCCATCAGCGCCTTCGTGTCATCGTCGCCGACGACGCCTTTCAGCTCGCCGCTGGCCGACAGGCTGATGTTGCGGGTCTTGGGATCGCGGATATCTTCGCGGAACAGCGCCAGCTCTTCCTTCTGCGGCGTGAAGCCGTGCTCTGCGAAGTTCGGAAAGTACAGCACCTTGCCCGCTTCCAGCGCGGCGATCCACGCCGGGTTGCCGTGGCCGACGTCGGCCATGTCGATCTCGACGATCTGATTTTCCATTCTGTTCAATCCTGGTCTTGTGTCACTTCGACCGGCTTTGAGGCCAGGTCTTCGTCCTGCCTCGCCTGCTGGCGGTCCCACATCTGCTTGTACAACCCGCCCGCCGCGATCAGGGCCGCGTGCGTGCCCCGTTCGACGATACGGCCGTGGTCGAGCACGAGGATCTGGTGGGCGTCGGCGATGGTCGACAGGCGGTGTGCGATGACGAGCGTGGTTCTCTGCTTCGCGATTTCCTTCAGCTGCGCCTGGATCGCCTGCTCCGACTTCGAGTCGAGCGCCGACGTCGCTTCGTCGAAGATCAGGATCGCCGGGTTCTTCAGCAAGGTGCGCGCGATGGCGACCCGCTGCTTTTCGCCGCCGGACAGTTTGAGGCCGCGTTCACCCACCATTGTCGCATAGCCGTCCGGCAGGCTTTCGATGAAGTCGTGGATCGATGCCGCGCGCGCCGCCGCGACGATGTCCGCCCGGCTCGCACCCGGGCGGCCATAGGCGATGTTGTATTCGATGGTGTCGTTGAACAGCACCGTGTCCTGCGGGACGATGCCGATGGCGTGGCGCAGCGAATCCTGCGTCACGTGCTTCACGTCCTGGCCGTCGATGCGGATCGCGCCCTGCTGCACGTCGTAGAAGCGGAACAGCAGCCGCGACAAGGTCGACTTGCCCGAGCCGCTGTGGCCCACGACCGCGGTCGTCGTGCCGGGGGCGATCGTGAAGTCGACGTCGAACAGGATCTGGCGCTTCGGGTCGTAGTTGAATTCGACATGCGCGAACTCGACCTTCGCCCCCGGGGTTGCGTGGATGACGAGCGGCTGCGCATGAGGCGAATCCGCCACTTCGCGGTTCTGCTCGAGGAGGCCGAACAGGCGCTCCATGTCCGCCAGGCTCTGCTTGATCTCGCGGTAGATCACGCCCAGGAAGTTCAGCGGAATATACAGCTGGATCATGAAGGAGTTCACGAGCACGAGGTCGCCCAGGGTCATCGTCTTGTCGATCACGCCCTGCGTCGCGCGCCACAGGATCGCCGTCACGGCCGCCGCGATGATCAGCGACTGGCCGCTGTTGAGGAACGACAGCGACGTCTGCGAACGCACCGCGGCCTGCTCGTACTTCTGCAGGCCCTCGTCGTAGCGCTTCGCCTCGTAGTCCTCGTTGCCGAAGTATTTCACCGTCTCGTAGTTGATCAGCGAATCGATCGCCTTCGTGTTCGCCTTCGAATCCAGTTCGTTCATCGTGCGGCGGAAGTGCGTGCGCCATTCCGTCACGGTGACGGTGAACACGATGTACGTGACGAGCGCAACGGCCGTGATGCCCGCGAACCAGGCGTCGTAGTGCGTGCCGAGGTAGCCCAGCACCAGCGTGATCTCGACGAGCGTCGGCAGGATCGAGAACAGCGAGTACGACACGAGCGAGCTGACGCCGCGCGTGCCGCGCTCGATATCGCGCGTCATGCCGCCCGTCTGGCGGTTCAGGTGAAAGCGCAGCGACAGCGCATGCAGGTGCCGGAACACTTTCAGCGCAATGGTGCGCACCGCGCGCTGCGTCACGCGCGCGAACAGGAATTCGCGCAGCTCGGTGAACAGCGTCGTGGAAAAGCGGAGCAGCCCGTACGCGACCAGCGCGCCGAGCGGCAGCACGAGCAGCGCATGCGGATCGGATGGATTGATGGTCAGGTGGTCGATCAGCTTCTTCAGCACCAGCGGCACGCCCACGTTGGCCATCTTGGCGCCGACGAGGCAGACCAGCGCCGCGAGCACGCGCCATTTGTAGACCCACAGATAGGGCAGCAAGGTGCCGATGGTGGCCCAGTCGTTTCGTTTGGCGTTCGGATCGGCCGGGGGCGGCATGGAGTTCGGAGGAGAGCGGCGCATGACAGTGCTTTACGATTTATGGTTCAATTCGTGACGATTGTAGCTTCTACCGGAATTTCACGATGACCCAGCCCTCCGAAAAACCCGTCCCGTCCACCACCCGCCTGCCTGAAGGAAAGATGCCCGTGCTGCGGATGATGCCCGCCCCGTCCGATGCGAATGTCTACGGGGACGTGTTCGGCGGCTGGATCATGGCCCAGGTCGACGTGGCCGGCTCGCTGCCGGCCGTGCGCCGCGCCAACGGCCGCGTCGCCACCATCGCCGTCAATTCCTTCGTGTTCAAGAACCCCGTGTTCGTCGGCGACCTGCTGTCGTTCTATGCCGACATCGTCAAGGTCGGCAATACCTCGATCACCGTCTACGTCGAAGTGTACGCCGAGCGCAACCGCCTGCAGACGGACGTCGTCAAGGTGACGGAAGCGACGCTGACCTATGTCGCCACCGGCCCGGACCGCAAGCCGCGCCAGCTGCCGCCGCTCGAATCGCTGATCGCGCAATAAGCGTCACCCGATGGATGCGCCGCGCCGCCTGTTCCTGCTGAACGCCGCGCGGCTCGCAGCGGCGTCCACTGCGGCGGCGTCATCGTTACTGCACGCGGCGCCGTCGAACGCGGCCGGCTATCCGTTCCGCCTCGGCGTCGCTTCGGGTTGTCCGCTGCCGGATTCCGTGATCCTGTGGACGCGCGTGGCGCCCGATCCGCTCGATCCGGCGAAGACGTCCCCGCTGGCCCTCACGTTGCGCTGGGAAGTGGCGCATGACGGAGCATTCCGCGACATCGCCGCGAAGGGCACCGTCCTCGCCACGCCCGAGCTGGCGCACAGCGTGCGCGTCGACGTGCGCGGCCTGCAGCCCGCGCGCTGGTACTGGTACCGCTTCATGCTGGGCGACGCCGTCAGCCCCGTTGGGCGCACACGCACGGCGCCCGCGCCGGACAGCATGCCGGACAGCCTGAAACTGGCCGTCGCGTCGTGCCAGCACTGGGAATTCGGCAGCTATGCCGCGCACCGCTACATTGCGCAGGCGGACCCGGACCTCGTCGCCTTCCTCGGCGACTACATCTACGAATGGGGCGCCTATCGCCTTCAGCATCCGGCGCCGGGCATGCGGATCGTGCGCCAGGACGAATCGTTCACGCTGGACGATTACCGACGCCGCTACGCCCAGTACAAGACGGACCCGGACCTGCAGGCCGCGCACCTCATCGCGCCGTGGATCGTCACGTGGGACGACCACGAGGTCGCGAACGACTACGCCGCGGACCGCGACGAGCGCCTGGCACCCGACTTCGTGCGTCGGCGCGCGGCCGCCTACCAGGCCTTCTACGAGCACATGCCGTTGCGCCTGCCGCCACCGAAGAGCTTCGCCAACGTACGCATGTTCCAGCGCTACGACTGGGGACGCCTCGCGCGCTTTCACGTCCTCGACGACCGCCAGTACCGCGCGTGGGAAGTCTGCCCGCATCCGGGCCACGGCGGCTCGAATTCCGTGACGCCGCGCGCGTGCCCTGCCCTGCTGGACCCGCGCCGCACGATGCTGGGCGCCGATCAGGAAGCGTGGCTGCAGGCCGGGCTGGCGTCGTCGAAGGCGCGCTGGAACATCCTTGCGCAGCAGACGCTGATGGCGCAGTCGTCGCAGATCCCGGTGACCGCGCAGGACGGCGGCCGCTTCTGGACCGATGGCTGGGATGGTTATCCGGTCGCGCGCCGGCGCCTGCTCGACACGCTGGCGACGAGCGGCGCCGCGAATCCGCTCGTGCTGGGCGGCGACGTGCACACGTTCTACGCGACGGAGCTGCGGCGCGATTTCGACCGGCCCGTGTCGGCGGCGAATCCGGTGGTCGCCACGGAATTCGTCGGCACGTCGGTCACGTCGAGCTCGCGCCCGCAGCTGCGCACGTCGCAATACGTGGCGATGAACCCGCACATCAGGTTCGGACGCAGCGACAAGCGGGGTTACATGCTGATGGAGATCACGCCGGGCGAAACGCGCACGCGCTTCATGGGCCTGAACGAGGTGCGCGACCCGAAGACCATCCAGCGCGAGCTGGCGGCCTTCCGGATCGAGGATGGGAAGCCGGGCGTGGAGATTACGGCGATGTAGGGTGGGCACCCCGTGCCCACGCGTGACGTATGCGGATTGCAAGCGTCCGCGTGGGCACAGGGGTGCCCACCCTACGCCGTCTGCTTCTCGTCACGCAGCTCGCGCCGCAGGATCTTGCCGACGTTCGTCTTGGGCAGGCTGTCGCGGAACTCGACGTACTTCGGCCGCTTGTAGCCCGTCAGCTGGTCCTTGCACCAGGCCAGCACGTCTTCCTTGCTCAGGGACTTGTCCTTCCTGACGACGTACAGCTTGACGGCCTCGCCCGAGTGCTGGTCCGGCACGCCCACGCACGCGACTTCCAGCACGCCCGGATGCGCGGCGACGACGTCCTCCACTTCGTTCGGGTACACGTTGAAGCCCGAGACGAGGATCATGTCCTTTTTGCGGTCGACGATCTTGACGGCGCCGGTGGCGTTCATCACGCCGATGTCGCCCGTCTTGAAGAAGCCGTCCGCCGTCATGACCTTCGCCGTCTCGTCCGGACGCTGCCAGTAGCCGGCCATCACCTGCGGGCCGCGCACCGCGATCTCGCCGGCCGTGCCGAACGGGACTTCGTGATCGGCTTCGTCGATGATGCGCAGTTCCGTCGACGGCAGCGCGAAGCCGATGGTGCCCGTGAACTCCTTGATGTCGCAACGGTTCGCGGCGACCACCGGCGACGTCTCGGACAGGCCGTAGCCCTCGACGATCGGTGTGCCCGTCACCGCGAGCCACTTGTCGGCCACGGCCTTCTGCACGGCCATGCCGCCGCCCGGGCAGACCTTCAGGCCGGAGAAATCCAGGCTGGCGAAGTCCGGATGGTTCAGGAGGCCGTTGTACAGCGTATTCACGGCCGGGAAGACGTGCATGCGGTATTTCTTCAGCTCCTTGATGAACCCGCCGATGTCGCGCGGATTCGGAATCAGGAGGTTCGTGCCGCCCGCGCGCAGGCCCATCAGGGCGCACACCGTGAGCGCATAGATGTGGTACAGCGGCAGCGCACATACGAACAGCGGCGTCTCGCCGGCCGGGATCTTCGCCAGCGTCGGCGCGAACCAGGCTTCGTTCTGCAGCATGTTGGCGATGACGTTCCTGTGCTTCAGCACCGCGCCCYTCGACACCCCCGTCGTGCCGCCCGTGTACTGCAGGAAGGCGATGTCCTCAATGCCGCACTCGACGGGCTTGCGCGCCAGGCGCGCGCCCTCGGCCAGCATGCGCTTGAACGGCACGGCCGACGGCAGCGACCACGCCGGCACCAGCTTCTTCACGGTGCGGACGACGAAGTTGACGAGCAGGCCCTTTACCCCCAGCAGGTCGCCCATGGTGCCCACGATGACGTGCTTCACCTTCGTGTTTGCCACGACTTCGGCGACGGTGTGCGCGAAGTTCTCCAGCACGACGATGGCCTCCGCGCCCGAGTCGTTCAGCTGGTGCTGCAGCTCGCGCGCCGTGTACAGCGGGTTGACGTTGACGATGGTGTAGCCGGCGCGCAGGATGGCGRCCATCGCCACCGGATACTGCAGCACGTTCGGCAGCATGATCGCCACGCGCGCGCCCGGCGCGAGCCCTTTCTGCTGCAGCCACGCGGCCATCGCGCCGGACAGGCGGTCCAGCTCCGCGAACGTCATGGACTTGCCCATGCACGCGAAGGCCTTGCGGTTGGCGTACTTGCGGAAGGATTCCTCCAGCATGTGCGTGAGGGAGCGGTACTGCGTCCAGTCGATCTCCGCCGGCACGCCCGCTTCGTACGACTTCAGCCAGAATTTGTCCATGTCATTGCCTCGCTAGTTCTCAATCATATAAATCGTATGCGCAAAAAAAGCCGCCGACGGCGGCTCGTGCTTGCGTCATGTCGGCATCTGCGTGGGCACCGATTGATGCCCCCGGCATCAATCGCCCACCCTACGCCGCCTGCTTTTCCTCGCGCAGCGCGCGGCGCAGGATCTTGCCGACGTTCGTCTTCGGCAGCTCGTCGCGGAATTCGATGTACTTCGGCTTCTTGTAGCCGGTCAGCTCGCGCTTGCAGTAGTCCATCAGCTGCTCGGCCTTCAGGTCCGGATCCTTGCGCACGACGAAGACCTTGACCGCTTCGCCGGAATGCTCGTCCGGCACGCCGATCACGGCACATTCCAGCACGCCCGGATGTGCCGCGATCACCGCTTCCAGTTCGTTCGGGTACACATTGAAACCCGAGACGAGGATCATGTCTTTCTTGCGGTCGACGATCTTMACGTACCCGTTCTCGTCCATCACGCCGATGTCGCCCGACTTGAAGAAGCCGTTGGCCGTCATCACCTTTGCCGTCTCGTCCGGGCGGTTCCAGTAGCCGGCCATCACCTGCGGACCGCGGATCGCGATCTCGCCGATGCTGCCCACCGGCAGGTGCCGGTCGTCGTCGTCGACGATGGCGATGTCCGTCGACGGCACCGGCAGGCCGATCGTGCCCGTGAAGCCCGGCACGTCGCAGCGGTTGCAGGTGGCCACGGGCGCCGTCTCCGACAGGCCGTAGCCCTCGATGATGTTGGTGCCCGTGAGCGCCTTCCACTTGTCGTTGACGGCCTGCTGCACGGCCATGCCGCCGCCGTTCGACACCTTCAGCGCGCTGAAGTCGACTTCCCGGAAATCCGGGTGGTTCACCAGCGCGTTGTACAGCGTGTTCACGGCCGGCAGCATGTTGATCCGATACTTTTTCAGCTCCTTGGTGAAACCCGGGATGTCGCGCGGGTTCGGGATCAGGATGTTCAGCGCACCCACCCGCATGCCCCACAGCGCGCACGCCGTCAGCGCGAAGATGTGGTACAGCGGCAGCGCGCACACGATGGTCGGGAATTCGATCAGCGGCGGCTGGCTCATCGACGGCTTCGACCACGCTTCCGTCTGCAGGATGTTGGCGATCACGTTGCGGTGCGTCAGGGTCGCGCCCTTCGACACCCCCGTCGTCCCGCCCGTGTACTGCAGGAAGGCGACGTCGGAAGGCTTCAGCTGCGCCGGCTGGAACGGCATCTTCTTGCCCTGCGCCAGCGCGTCCTTGAAGCGCACCATCTGCGGGATCGTGAAGTCCGGCACCAGCTTTTTGATATTGCGGACGACGAAGTTGACCAGCATGCCCTTGGCGCCGCCCAGCAGCTCGCCCATGCTGGCCACGACGACGTGGCGCACCGGCGTCTTGCCCAGCACCTGCTCGACCGTGTGCGCAAAGTTCTCGAGCACGATGATCGCTTCGCTGCCGGAATCCTTCAGCTGGTGCTCCAGCTCGCGCGGCGTGTACAGCGGGTTCACATTGACCACGGTGTAGCCCGCGCGCAGGATGGCGGCCAGCGCCACCGGGTATTGCAGCACGTTSGGCATCATCASGGCSACGCGYGCGCCCGGCTTCATGCCGCGGCTCTGCAGCCACGCGGCCAGGCGCTTCGACATGCCGTCCAGTTCCCCATAGGTGAGAAACTTGTCCATGCACACGTAGGCGTTGTTCGCCGCGTAGTTGTGGAACGATTCCTCCAGCATTTGCACCAGCGAACCATACTGGTCGGGATCGATTTCCGCCGGTACGCCGGGCGGGTAAGCCTTGAGCCAAATCTTGTCCATCGGTGCCTCTGTCTCCAGTATCGTTATCGTTCTGAGCCCGATCACACATCCGTCAAAAAAATCGCACGGTCGTGCTGATATTACTAAACACGATGCTATCGGGCACAGCGCGCGGACGCAAGCATTTTTGCGCTTTTCGAACAACGACTCTATCGATGTTTGATGGAAATGGCTATGGTTGCATTTCGCTGCGCTGCATCATCAGTCGTAGGGTGGGCACCCCGTGCCCACGCGTGACGTATGCGACGTGTTGGCGTTACGCGTGGGCGGAGGCCGCCCGCCCTACGGCCGGGTTTCGCTGCGCTGCACCATCAGGGGCGACGTCACGAGCGGCGGCACCATCCCGTTGAGGATACGGTGACGGGCGGCGCGGTCCATGTCGGCCAGGCGCTTGACGGCATTGTAGAACTTCGGAAAGCTGCCCTCGCGCTGCAGCAGGGCGCGGAACGCGGGCACGAAGTCTTCATAGGTCGCGATCGACGCCAGGTGGGCGTTCGACAGCGGCTGTTCGAAGAAGCGGTCATAGCCCGCGTAGCCGCCCCAATTACCCTTCAGGACCTGGTATTCATCCTTCAGCTCCTGGAACAGGCGCGCCTTGACCGCGCGCTTTTCCGCATCGCCGCGATCGACCACCGCATAGTTCTGCTCGAGGGCCTTGCGGTACTTCATCAGCAAGCCGAGGAAATCCTTCTTGCGGCTGCGGTAGCGCGCGTAGGCATCGCGCATCTGCTGGTTGCCGAAGCGTTCCATCC
>NZ_JBFUDR010000259.1:0-9139 GCF_056404615.1 Massilia sp. P2_C2
GCGGCAGGGCCATCGGCGTGTAGAACCAGACGACGGGGCGCTCACCTTCGGGGACGAGGTCGGCCAGCAGCATCTGCAGCGTGGGGATCTGGTCGTCGTGGAAGCCGGGCGCCTGGATGCCGGCATGCGGCTGGCACACCATGATGTTCGGCGCGACGGCCCTCTTCTGCAGGTGCGCCTCGCCCTCGTCATATACCGGTTCCTCGACAAACAGGATCCGGTAGTGTTCCGCCAGGCGAGTCATGAGGTGCTGGGGGCGCTGGAAGACGAAGTCCCAGCGCAGATGGCAAAACACGATCAGGGTCGGCATGTTGATTTCCTTTCGCCTCGGGGCGTTCTAGTTGATCTGGATTCAAGGTCCGCCATCCGATGCGTCGATGCTCTGGGAAACACCGACAGATCAGATGCCGGACCAGTGAATCCTATCATGCAAATTTCTTAAGATTTTCATTTATGCATCGCAACATTTCTAGGGATATATAGCTTAAAACCACCGTGGTCCAGGTCTCCCTAGGAGAGCTCGCTCGACACCCCAATGCTGTAGGTTCCCTCCTACGCGGACAAAGGAAAAAGCACTACGAAATCGCATCATAAAGACTGGCGTGATCATGCACGCGCAGCGGTGTACGGGTATTTTGAGAGAGAGATGACCGCGCCGGACGGCGCGGTCGGAGGATGAAACAACTGCGGATCAGGCCGGCAGATAGGGTTCCGCACCTTCCGGTTCGCCAGCGGCGTCGAACCCGCGCGCGAGCAGCACACCGTCGAGGCCAACGGTGCCGAGCGCGTCGCACAGGTCGTCCAGTTCCGTCTCGAGGTCGGCGGCCAGGTCGAGCGGCTTATCGATGGTGGCGAGCGGCGCGCCGCCGTCCAGCGGGTACAGGTTGATGCGCAGCACCAGCACGCCGCCGGCATCCAGCGGGGCGACGACGGCCTTGATGCGGTCGGGAGAATGTTTCTGCTCGTCAACGCGCTGGTTGACTTCCGCCAGCGTGGCCAGCATCGACAACTCGGCCACGCCCTGTTCCTTGGCGCCGTAGAACAGGTCCTGGTACAGGAAATTCAGCTCGAGGTCGGTCGGATGCCGCGACAGGCAGCGCTGCAACAGCGGCGCCACGCCGCCCGCCCACATGCGGTAGCGGGCCATGCGGCCCTCGAAATAGGCGTCCGCGGCCGTCTCGCCAGCCGGGACGTGGTAGAACGGGTCGTCGACCGGCTTCAGCGCGAAGCCGAGCAGGAAGCGCAGCTCCATCGCCTCGTCGTCCGGTTCGTAGTCGCCGCCGATCCACGGGCGCATGCTGGACTCGATGGCCGGCGTGGCGACGAGCTTGCGCGAACGCATCGCCTGGAAGGCTTCACGCATCATCTCCTGCAGGTCGCTGTAGCGGATGCGGTCGACGGCATCGAGGTCGTACAGGTGACGCACGAGCACGATCCGCGTGGCCGCACTGGCCAGGCCGGACTGGCGGAAACTGTCCATCAGCGCCTCGAAGTCGGCGTCGTCGCGGAACACGTCGTCCTGCACCAGGCCGCCCGTGCTGTGTGCGAACAATGGGATCATGAAGGCATCGACTTCGAGTTCGCCGGCGTCGTTGCCATCCCTGTCGTCGCCGCGCACGTGCAACGTGGCGGCCTCCTCTTCCACGCGTTCGCGCAGCAGGCGGCAGCATTCGGGGTCCGTATGGCGCGCCAGCTCGATGGCGCCGTACAGCACGTCGTCGTGCTTGCGTCGGAGCATGCGCCGGACGAGCACCGTGAGATCGTGCTGGCGCGCCGCGATGGTGGACGCGTCATGGGATTCGCGCTCGCTGATCTCGAGCGCCAGGTCGACCAGGCTCTGGGCCAGCGCATCGGGGTCAGCCTCCACCGGTTTGGCCGCGGACTTGACTGCGGGTTTCGGGCCCTTGGCCGGGCGCTTGTTGTTGGGCATGGCTGATTGATGAAAGTGAACAAGTCGTCATGGTAGCACCCGGTCGCGCGCCGCCCAAGCCGGCCGCGCGCAACGTGGAGGATGTTGCCGGGCGGCAGACCAGTGGGCGGCGGCGGTGTCATGCCCTGACACGCGCCTGGGACACACGGCGTTCCTACCTTGCGGGACGGCTGTCGAGGTGGGAGGTGAAGAATTCCGGGCGCAGTTTCCGTGTAATTTCCAGCACCGGCATCACATGGTCGAGGTGTTCGCGCATCGCGGCGACGGCCTTTTCGGGATTCCGCGCCTCGATCGCCTCGACGACGGCGCGGTGTTCCTCCAGCACGCCGAGCATGCGGCCCTCCAGCGGCAGCGTGAGCTGGCGGTAGCGGTCCATCTGCGTCTTGGCCTGCTGGATGATCGGCCACACTCCCGGATAGCCGGACAGCTCGGCCAGCAGCGCGTGAAAACGTTCATCGGTGCGGTGAAACTTGCCGAAATCGCTGGACGCGATGGCGGCTTCCTGCTCGGCCAGGATGTCGCGCAGCCGGGCCGCGTCCGCCGGTTGTACGCGCTCCGCCGCCTTTTCGATGATCGCCGTCTCCAGCGCATGGCGCACGAGGTTGGCTTCTTCCAGGGCGTCCAGCGGGATGCGGGCGACGAACGTGCCGGAGCGGGGGACGATTTCGATCAGGCCCTCGTCGGCCAGGCGCTGCACGGCCTCGTGCACCGGGGTGCGGCTGGTGCCGAACTCCTCGGCGATGTCGCGCTCCACGACACGTGTGCCGGGCAGCATGTCCATCTCGACGATGCGCCGGCGCAGGCACAGATAGACGCGGCGCGACGCGCTCATCGCGCTGTCGGCCTCGTCGGACCCGGTGGGTGGCACTTGAGTGTTCATGGTGGCAAGTGTAGCGAAACCCGGCGTGCGGTGGTCCGTTTCAGATCGCTGGCATCGCGCTGCGGGGGATGATCGCCCCGCGGTGCCGGATCACGGTGCCGGCCAGGCGGTGGCCCGCGCGCGCCGCGTCTTCCGGCCCTTTGCCGGACAGGCGCGCGGCCATGTAGGCGGCGCCGAACGAATCGCCCGCGGCCGTCGTGTCGATCACGTCGCGCACCGGCTCCGGCGCCACTTCGTGCAACTGGCCGTCGTGCCAGACCACGCACGGGTCGCCGCCGCATTTCACGACCACCTCGCCCACGCCCAGCGCGCGCGTGCGTTCGATCACGCTGCGCGCCTGCGCCGGACCATACAGCGCGACCTCGTCGTCCAGGGTCAGCAGCGCGATGTCCGCATGCGCCAGCACCCGGCCGTAGACCTCGCGCGCCGTCTCCGGGCTTTCCCACAGCCGGGGACGGTAGTTGTTGTCGAAGACGACGGTGCCGCCGGCCGCGCGGCAACCGGCCAGCGCCGCGATCAGCAGTTCGCGGTCGGCCGGGGACAGGATCGCGAGGCTGATGCCCGACAGGTAGACCATGCGCGCGGCGGCCAGCTGCACGAGCACCTTGCCCGCGTCCGGCGCCTCGAGCCAGTGGCGCGCGGCGGAATCACGGCGCCAGTAATGGAAGCGGCGCTCCCCATCAGGATCGGTCTCGATCATGTAGATGCCGGGCAGGCGGTCGGCCAGGCGCTGCACGCAGGCCGTGGCTATGCCTTCGCGCTGCCACGCGGCGAGCATCTCGGCCGACATCCCGTCCACGCCCAGGCCCGTCACATAGGCTACCTGCACGGTGGCCGGATCGAGCAGGCGGGCCATGTAGACGGCCGTGTTCAGGGTGTCGCCGCCGAAGCGGTAATCCATCGTGCTCCCCTCCCCGCTCTTCTGCAGCTCGATCATGCATTCGCCGATCGCGTAGACGGTCTGTGCTTCCATCGCTTGTCCTTGTTTTCCAGTGTAATGTATGCAGCCTTTGATGGCCGGGCGCCGAGAAGCGCACGGGCCCCGGATGATACCCGGACCAGGCGTTTATCGAAAGCCGGCCCGGGCCGGGCGGCCGGTGTGCCGCACCCGGCATCAGGTTCGGGCCGTCGACACCGACGGCGCCACTTTCAGCGGCGGACGCGGACCGCTCTCGCGGATCAGCGTCCACACGACGATCGCCGCCAGCACGTCGAATACGGCCAGCACGACGAACATCGGGCTGTAGCCGACGTGCGTGACCAGGATACCGAACAACAGGGTGAACAGCGTCGCGCCCAGGTAGCCGGACATCCCGGCCAGGCCCGTGGCGGTTGCCACTTCGTGTTTACCGAAGACGTCCGACGTGATCGCGTACAGCGCGCCGGACAGGGTCTGGTGCGCGAAGCCGCCGATGCACAGCAGGAAGATCGCGGCATAGGGGCTCGCCACGAGGCCGATGCAGCCCGGGGCGATCATGCAGAAGGCGCCGAACGCGACGACCCATTTGCGCGAATCGAACAGCGACACGTTCAGGTGTTTGTGGACAATCGGCGACAGATAGCCGCCCAGCACGCAGCCGATGTCGGCGGCGAGGAACGGCAGCCAGGCGAAGGCCGCGATCTCTTTCAGGTCCATGTGGCGCTCGGTGGCCATGTACAGCGGGATCCACGCGTTGAACGTCTGCCACGCCGGTTCGGACAGGAAGCGCGGGATGGCAATCGACCAGAAATTCCGGTTGCGCACGATCTCGCGCCACGAGGCTTTCGCGGCACCGTCCTGGTGTTTCGCTTCCTGGCCGGCGAGGATGTAGTCGCGTTCGGCGTCGGRCAACCGCTTCTGGTCGCGCGGGTGCTTGTAGAACACGGCCCACAGCAAGGTCCACGCGATACCCAGCACGCCGACGATGACGAACGCCGACTTCCAGCCGGCGTGCAGGATCGCCCACACGACGAGCGGCGGCGCGCACAGGGCGCCGATCGACGAACCGATGTTGAACCAGYCGATGGCGACGGAGCGCTCGCGCGCCGGGAACCATTCCGTCGTCGCCTTCACGCCGGCCGGGATGCCGGCCGCTTCCGTCAGGCCCAGGAGGCCGCGGAAGAACGCCATGCTCTGCCAGCCCGAGGCGAGCGCGGCGCAGGCGCACGCGAGCGACCAGGCGAACGCGAACACGGCGAAGCCGATCTTGGTGCCGATCGCGTCCAGCACGACCCCGGCGACCGGTTGCATCACCGCGTAGCAGACCTGCCACGCGACGACGATGTACGAATACTGCCGGGTGTCGATGTGCAGGTCGGCCATCATGGTCGGCGCCGCGACCGACAGCGTATTGCGCGCGAGGTAGTTGACGATCAGCCCGAGCGTGACGAGCCCCACCATCCACCAGCGCATGCCTTTCAATTTGCTCATCGATGCCTCCTGCATAACAACGATCGATATTTGGGCGCGCAACATCCCGTGCCGGGGAGCGCGCTGCGCCCCACGGCCTTCTTTTTCCGGATGGTTCGTCCCGGCCTTAAGCCTATCCAAGTAGGGTGGGCACCCTGTGCCCACGCGTAACGGATGCGGTATACGAGCGTTCGCGTGGGCACAGGGGTGCGCACCCTACCGGGACAGGTTCTTACTTCAACAGTGCGCGCACACCCTGGTTGTCGATGCCGGCAATGTCGGCGGCCAGTTGTGCTGCCAGGCCCCGCACGTCGTTCAGGTCCCTGCCCCACAGCGCGGCATGGGCGAGCCAGCCGCGGACCAGGTCGTCCAGCGTCCATTCACCTGCATTCACCTTGTCCCAGCCGGCGCGGAACCACGCCAGCGTAGCGGCATCGTCGGCGAGTTCGATGACGCCGCCGCGGTACAGCACCATCGTCGCGGCCATGGCGAACACGAGGCGGCGCGGCAGGCGGCCGTCGTTCAGCGCCGTGTAGCGCAGCAATTGCGGCAGCACGCGCGCGGCGAACTTGCTCCAGCTGTTCAGCGCGATCGACGCGAGGCGGTGATGGATCGACGGGTTACGGAAGCGCAGCAGCACGTCGGCCGCGAATGCCTCCAGCTCCGCACGATCCATTTCCAGCGCCGGGATGATCTCCTCGTCGATGGCGGCACGCAGGAACGCCCCGACCTCGGGATCGTCCACGGCCGGACCGACCGCTTCCAGGCCGGCCAGCAGCGCCACCGGCACCAGCGTGGTGTGGCCGCCGTTCAGGATGCCGACCTTGCGCTTCTTGTACGGCGTGATGTCGTCGACCAGCCTGACGTTGAGGTTCGCGCCCGCCAGCTTCAGCTCCTCGCCCACGAAGGCCGGCCCCTGGATCACGAACAGGTAGTAGTACTCCGCCGCGACGAGGAACGGATCGGCGTAGCCCAGTTCCTGTTCGATCTGCGCGGCGTCCGCAGCCGGGTAGCCGGTGACGATACGGTCGACGAGGGTGTTGCAGAACGTACAGGCATCCCCCACCCACGCCGCGAAGCCGGCCGGCAGGTTCCACAGGCGGGCATAGTGCAGCACCGCGTTCTTCAGCGCCTCGCCGTTCTTGTCGATCAGTTCGCACGGCAGCAGGATCACGCCCTTGTCGTGGGCGCCATCGAACGCGAGGTAGCGCGCGAACAGCAGTTGCGCGAGCTTGGCCGGGAACGTCACGGGCGGCGCGTCGGACTGGCGGTCCGTGTCGTTGACGGTGATGCCCGCCTCCGTCGTGTTCGAGACGATGAAGCGCAGGTCCGGGTTCGCGGCCTGGGCCAGGTAATCGGCGTACATCGTGGCCGGGTCGATCTCGCGCTGCACGCAGGCGACGGTGCGGTATTCCTTGACGGGCTGGCCGGCTTCGTCCAGGCCGCGCACGAGCACGGTGAACAGGCCTTCCTGCACGTCCAGCAGCGGTGTGCTGGAACCACCGCGCGGGCGCACGACCACGACACCGGCGGCCAGGCCCGTGCGCTCGTTGAGCAGGTCGATCTGCCAGTCGAAGAAGCCGCGCATGAAGTTACCCTGGCCAAACTGCAGGATTTTCACGGGCAGCGCGTACGGCGCGGTGCGACGAAGTTGTTTCATGTTGTTCTTCTCCAGGTCTTACAGTGAAATGTCGCGCTTCCAGAAAATGAAGTCGTACTGCTGCAGGCGGTCGGCCTTGCATTTGTACTTGCCGCCGGCCGTGTCCACGACCATGTCGAACAGGCCTTTCGCCACGTCGGGCAGCGGCTTGCCTTCGATGACGGGGCCGCAGTCGTAGTCGATCAGGTCGGCCAGCTTCGCGGCCACGCGGCTGTTGCTCGAGATTTTCAGCACGGGTACGATCGGATTGCCCGTCGGCGTGCCGAGACCCGTCGAGAACAGCACGACGTTCGCGCCCGATGCGACGATGCCGGTGACGGATTCCACGTCGCCGCCAGGGGTGCACAGCAGCGCCAGGCCCTGTTTGTCGGTCTGCTCGCCGTAGTCCAGCACGGAGACGATCGGCGACGTGCCGCCCTTTTTCGCGGCGCCGGCCGATTTCATCGCATCCGTGATCAGGCCGTCGCGGATATTGCCCGGGCTCGGGTTGTCGGCAAAATGCGTGCCGACGGCCAGCGCGCGCTGTTCGAAGTCGCGCATCATGCCGAGGAAGCGGCGCTTGTCGTCGTCCTCGACGCAGCGCTCGATCAGGCTGGCTTCCACCCCGCACAGTTCCGGGAATTCCGCGAGGATCGACGAACCGCCGACCGCGACGACCATGTCCGACACATAGCCCATCGCCGGATTGGCGGAGATGCCGGAGAAGCCGTCCGAGCCGCCGCACTTGACGCCGATCTTCAGGTGCGACAGCGGCACCGGCCGGCGCGTGACCTTGTTCGCTTCCTTCAGGTGCGACAGCGTGTCCTGCAGGACGGCCTTCATCATCTTCTCTTCGCTGTCCCACTGCTGCTGTTCATAGATCAGCACGGGCTTGTCGAAGTCCGGATTCTGCTTCGCGAGCGCATCCTTGAACATGCCGATCTGCGCGTTCTGGCAGCCCAGCGAGAACACGGTGATGCCGGCCACGTTCGGGTGGTCGGCGTACGCGGCCAGGATCTTGCACAGCGAGCGCGCGTCGGCGCGCGTGCCGCCGCAGCCGCCGTTGTGCGTGATGATGCGCACGCCATCGACGTTCGGGAACGGACGCACGACGGGCTTCGGTGTCTCCATGTCCTCGCCCAGGAGCTGGAACGTGAGCGATGCCAGATCGTTCGTCGCATAGCCGAGCGGACCTTCGAGCGCATTGCGCAGGTGCTCGACGTTGCGGTTCTCGCAGAACACGAGCGGGAAGATCAGCCAGTAGTTGGCGGTACCCACGCGGCCGTCGGCGCGCACGACGCCGTCGAACGCGGCGTCCTTCACGTCGGCGACGTCGGGCGGCGTCCAGGTGTACGGTTTCGACTCGCCGATCTCGACTTCCGAGGCGTAGTGAGCGAGATTGTCCGTCGTGACGGCTTCGCCCTTGCGGATGGGTTGCGTGGCCTTGCCGACGACGACGCCGTACATGGTCAGCAATTCGCCCTCGGCGAAGGCCCGGCGCGCCAGCTTGTGCTTGGTCTTGATGGGCGTGGAGACGAGGATGTTCTCGTCGTTCCACGTCACGACGTCACCCGGTGCGAGGTCGGTCAGGGCGACGAGCATGCTGTCGTCCGGATGAATGCAGATTACTTTTTGCATGTTGCTGGCTTCGCTTATCAGAGCTTGAAGTAGTTTTTGGCGTTCTCGTAGCAGATGCCGCGCACGATCGTGGCCAGGGCGTCGTAGTCTTCCGGATATTCGCCGGCGGCGACCCATTCGCCCAGCTGGCGGCAGACGAGGCGGCGGAAGTAGTCGTGGCGCGGGTACGAGGCAAAGCTGCGCGAGTCCGTCACCATGCCGACGAAGATGCCGAGCACGGAGTGATTGCCGAACGCGAGCAGCTGGTTCAGATTGCCGAGCTTGTGGTCGTTGAACCACCAGGCCGGGCCGAACTGCACCTTGCCGGCCACGCTGCCGTCCTGGAAGTTGCCGATCATCGTCGACAGCACTTCGTTCATTGCCGGGTTCAGGTTGAACAGCATCGTCTTTGGCAGCTGGTCGTGCGCGTCCAGCGCGGACAGCAGCGCGACGAGGCCATTACTGGTCGTCATGTCCGAGATCGAGTCGTAGCCGGTATCCGGGCCCAGCGTTTGCAGCATGCGCTGGTTGTTGTTGCGCATGGCGCCGATGTGGAAGCACATCGTCCAGTCGAATTTCGCGTATACGGTACCGAGGGCTTCCAGCAGGCCGCGCAGGTATTGCGCCTGTTCGAGATCGGACAGCAGGTTGCCCGCGATGCGCTTGGCGAACATCGCGTCCAGT
>NZ_JBFUDR010000260.1:0-9034 GCF_056404615.1 Massilia sp. P2_C2
GCCACCGAGCGTGCACGCAAGGCCGTGGCCGACGAGGTCGCCCAGATCAAGGCGATGATGGCCCAGCCGCGTCGCGTGATCAAGGCACCGGAAGTGCCGGCGGCGAAACCGAAGGCAGCCGAGCCGAGCACCCTGCACAAGCCGGCAACGGCCGCGAAACCGCTTGATGCCAAGAAGGACGAACCGGCGGGTGCAAATGCCAACGCCAGCCGCGCCAAACCGGGCGACAAGAAGTCGATCAAGTCGGCCAATGTGGCCTCGACCTGGTCCGACGAGAAGAAGCGCGGCGCTCCGGGCGGCGGCATGAAGGGCCGCGGCAACGCGGCGCCGGCGGGCGGTCGTGACGGCTGGCGTGCCGGTGGCGGCCGTGGCGGCCGTCGTGGCGGCCACGATGACCGCGAATCGAATTTCCAGGCCCCGACCGAGGCGATCGTCAAGGACGTCCACGTGCCGGAAACCATTACCGTCGCCGAACTGGCGCACAAGATGGCCGTCAAGGCATCGGAAGTCATCAAGCAGCTGATGAAGCTGGGCCAGATGTGCACCATCAACCAGGTGCTGGACCAGGAAACCGCGATGATCGTGGTGGAAGAGATGGGCCACAAGGCCTTCCCGGCCGCCGTCGACGATCCGGAAGCGCTGCTGGCCGACCAGGGCGAGCACCACGAGTTCGAGGCCAAGCCGCGAGCACCGGTCGTGACCGTCATGGGTCACGTCGACCACGGTAAAACGTCGCTGCTGGACTACATCCGTCGCGCCAAGGTGGCGGCGGGCGAAGCCGGCGGCATCACCCAGCACATCGGTGCGTACCACGTGGACACCCCGCGCGGCATGGTCACCTTCCTGGATACCCCGGGTCACGAGGCCTTCACGGCGATGCGAGCCCGCGGCGCCAAGGCGACCGACATCGTCATCCTCGTGGTGGCGGCGGACGATGGCGTGATGCCGCAGACGAAGGAAGCGATCGCCCACGCGAAAGCGGCCGGCGTGCCCCTCGTCGTGGCGATCAACAAGATCGACAAGCCGGGCGCCAACACCGACCGCGTGACGCAGGAACTGGTCGCGGAAGGCGTCGTGCCGGAAGAATACGGCGGCGAGTCGCCGTTCGTCCCGGTGTCGGCCAAGACCGGCCAGGGCATCGACGACCTGCTGGAAAACGTGCTGCTGCAGGCCGAAGTGCTGGAACTGAAAGCGCCGGTGGAATCGCTGGCGCGCGGTCTCGTCGTCGAGGCCCGTCTGGACAAGGGACGCGGCCCGGTCGCGACGATCCTCGTGCAGTCGGGCACCCTGAAGCGCGGCGACGTCGTGCTTGCAGGTTCCTCGTTCGGCCGCGTCCGTGCGATGCTGGACGAGAACGGCAAGTCGGTCACCGAAGCAGGTCCGTCCTTCCCGGTCGAGATCCAGGGCCTGACGGAAGTGCCGAGCGCAGGCGAAGAAGTCATGGTCATGGCGGACGAGCGCAAGGCGCGTGAAATCGCACTGTTCCGTCAAGGTAAGTTCCGCGACGTGAAACTGGCGAAGCAGCAGGCAGCGAAGCTGGAAAACATCCTCGACCAGATGGGCGAGGGCGAAGTCAAGAACCTGCCGCTGATCGTCAAGACCGACGTGCAGGGTTCGCAGGAAGCGCTGGTCGGTTCGCTGCAGAAGCTGTCGACGTCGGAAGTGCGCGTGCAGATCGTGCACGCGGCCGTCGGCGGCATCACCGAGTCGGACGTCAACCTGGCGACCGCGTCGAAGGCAGTCATCATCGGCTTCAACGCCCGTGCCGACGCCCAGGCGCGCAAGCTGGCCGAGACCAACGGCGTCGACATCCGTTACTACAGCATCATTTACGATGCGATCGACGAGATCAAGACGGCACTGTCGGGCATGCTGGCACCGGAGAAGCGCGAGCACATCACGGGCCAGGTGGAAATCCGCCAGGTCATCCTCGTGTCGAAAGTCGGCGCGATCGCGGGCTGCCTGGTCACGGACGGCGTCGTCAAGCGTACCTCGTCGGTCCGCCTGCTGCGCAACAACATCGTCGTGTGGACGGGCGAGATCGACTCGCTCAAGCGCTTCAAGGACGATGCGAAGGAAGTGCGTGCCGGTCTCGAGTGCGGTCTGTCGCTGAAGAACTACAACGAAATCCAGGTCGGCGACGTCCTGGAAGTGTTCGAAGTCCAGGAAGTGGCGCGTACGCTGTAACCGCGGACTCTCCGCATCAGGAGTAGCATTGGGGCTGGCAGGCCTGCGCCGTGGCGCGGGCCGCTGGCCCCAAGTTTTTTATAAGCAGTCAATAACATGGCAAAACACAGCAAAAGCATTCCCCAGCGCGGCCTGCGCGTCGCCGACCAGATCCAGAAGGACCTGTCGGAACTGATCGCCTTCGAACTGAAGGACCCGCGCGTCGGCATGGTCACCATCAGCGAAGTCAAGCTGACGCCGGACTACGCCCACGCGAAGGTCTATTTCACGCTCCTCAAGGACAGCCCGGAAGAGGTCAGGCAGACCCTGGAAGGTCTCGGCAAGGCGGCCGGCTTCCTGCGCAACCTGCTCGGCAAGCGCCTGCACATCCACACGCTGCCGCAGTTGCACTTCATCCACGACACGTCCACCAGCCGCGGTCTCGCGATGTCGGCGTTGATCGACCAGGCCAATGCGACGCGGGCGAAAGACGATGTGGCCGACACCGGCCACATCGAAACTGATCAAGGGGTTATCGGTGGCACGAGCACCGAAGAAGACGCGGATTCCGAGTGAACGCACGTCCCCCGAAGAAACCCCGCGACCTCGTCGACGGGGTGCTGCTCATCGACAAGCCGGTCGGCCTGTCGTCGAACGATGCGCTGACGAAAGTGAAACGTATCGTCAACGCGAAGAAGGCGGGCCACACGGGCACGCTGGACCCGTTCGCCACCGGCCTCCTGCCGCTGTGCTTCGGCGAGGCGACCAAGTTCTCGCAAGACCTGCTGGAAGCGGACAAGACGTACGATGCCGTCGTCCACCTGGGCATCACGACGACGACGGGCGACACCGAGGGCGAAGCCGTCGAGACGCGCCCGGTCGAGGTGACGGTCGAACAGATCGAAGCGGCATTGGCCCGTTTCCGCGGCCCGATCATGCAGGTTCCGCCGATGTACTCGGCCCTGAAGCGCGACGGCAAGGCCTTGTACGAGTACGCGCGCGAAGGCATCGTACTGGAGCGCGAAGCCCGTCCGGTCACCATCCACAAGCTCGAGATGCTGGCGTACGACGCGCCGATGCTGACGATCCGAGTGACGTGCAGCAAGGGCACGTATGTGCGGGTGCTGGGCGAGGATATTGGCGCCGAACTCGGCTGTGGCGCCCACCTGAACGCATTGCGCCGGATCCAGGTCGGTAACTTGACGGTCGACGGCATGGTCACGCTGGAACAGTTGCAGGCGCACGACAATCCGCTGTCGCTGCTGGCGCCGGTCGATGCGCTGCTGTCGAGCTTCCCGCGCGTCGAACTGACGGCTGAGTTGGCTGCGCGCTTCCTCAACGGCCAGCGCCTCGCGCTGAACCGCGAGCCGGTGACTTTGCCGGAGACGTCCGGCAGGGTGCGCGTCTACCACGACGACAAGCTGCTGGGCACGGCGATCCTGCAGGATTACGGCGTGCTGGCGCCGGAACGGCTGATCGCGCGGCCGCAAGGCTGAGCGTGCACGTCATCGCCGTTCAATATTTCGCCGGTATCCTGAGTTTCAGGCAACCAGGACCGGCAAATCGTTGAAATTCCAAGGCTTTCTCCCGCTGCGGCGCAGCAACGCGCCGTAAGCGTGCTATACTAGTGGGTTCTGGAAATCGGGAAGCTCGTCGCTCCTCGGCCCATCACGCAACAATCACACTGTTGAAAAACGCATATGTCAAACACCAAACGTGCGATTCGTAATATCGCAATCATTGCCCACGTTGACCACGGCAAGACCACCCTCGTGGACCAGCTGCTGCGCCAATCTGGTACTTTCCGTGAAAACCAGGCGGTCGACACCCGCGTGATGGACTCGAACGACCTCGAGAAGGAACGCGGCATCACCATCCTGTCGAAGAATTGCGCCGTCGAGTACGAAGGCACCCACATCAACATCGTCGACACCCCGGGCCACGCCGACTTCGGCGGCGAGGTCGAGCGCGTGCTGTCGATGGTCGACTCCGTGCTGCTGCTGGTCGATGCGCAAGAAGGTCCGATGCCGCAGACCCGCTTCGTGACCCGCAAGGCACTGGCGCTGGGCCTGAAGCCGATCGTCGTCGTCAACAAGATCGACCGTCCGGGCGCGCGCGCCGACTGGGCGATCAACCAGACGTTCGAACTGTTCGACAAGCTCGGCGCCAACGACGAACAGCTGGACTTCCCGATCGTCTACGCCTCGGGCCTGAACGGCTACGCCGGCATGGACGAAAGCGTGCGCGGCGGCGACATGAAGCCGCTGTTCGACGCCATCCTGAAATACGTGCCGGTGCGCGACGACAACCCGGACGGTCCGCTGCAGATGCAGATCACGTCGCTGGACTACTCGTCCTACGTCGGCAAGATCGGTATCGGTCGCGTGAACCGCGGCCGCGTCAAGCCGGGCATGGACGTGCTGGTCGTGAACGGCCAGGACGACAAGAACCCGATCAAGGGCCGCATCAACCAGGTGCTGAACTTCAAGGGCCTGGAGCGCGTGCTGGTCGATGAAGCGGTCGCCGGCGACATCGTGCTGATCAACGGTATCGAAGACATCGGCATCGGCGTGACCGTGACCGCGGTGGATACCCCGGAAGCGCTGCCGATGCTGACCGTCGACGAGCCCACGCTGACGATGAACTTCATGGTCAACAACTCGCCGCTGGCCGGCCGCGAAGGCAAGTTCGTCACCAGCCGCCAGCTGCGCGACCGCCTCGACCGCGAACTGAAGTCGAACGTGGCGCTGCGCGTGCTGCCGACCCCGGACGACACCGTGTTCGAAGTGTCGGGCCGTGGTGAGCTGCACCTGACCATCCTGCTGGAAAACATGCGCCGTGAAGGCTTCGAGCTGGCCGTGTCGCGTCCGCGCGTCGTGTTCAAGGAAATCGACGGCGTCAAGTGCGAGCCGTACGAGAACCTGACCGTCGACGTGGAAGAAGTCAACCAGGGCGGCGTGATGGAAGAACTGGGCCGCCGCCGTGGCGACCTGCAGAACATGGAATCGGACGGCAAGGGCCGTGTCCGTCTGGAATACCGCATCCCGGCCCGTGGCCTGATCGGCTTCCAGGGCGACTTCATGACCCTGACGCGCGGTACCGGCCTGATGAGCCACGTGTTCGACGCCTATTCGCCGGTCGACAACGGCAAGGGCGAACTGGCCGGCCGCCGCAACGGCGTGCTGATCTCGCAGGATGACGGCCAGGCCGTCGCCTACGCACTGTGGAAGCTGCAGGACCGCGGCCGCATGTTTGTCGAGCACAACACCCCGGTGTACGAGGGCATGATCATCGGCATCCACTCGCGCGACAACGACCTGGTCGTGAACCCGATCAAGGGCAAGCAGCTGACCAACGTGCGCGCGTCGGGTACCGACGAAGCCGTGCGCCTGGTGCCGCCGATCCAGATGTCGCTCGAATACGCCGTCGAGTTCATCGAGGATGACGAACTGGTCGAGATCACGCCGAAGAGCATCCGCCTGCGCAAGCGTTACCTGAAGGAGCACGAGCGCAAGAAGGCCAGCCGCGAAGCTGCGTAAGCTTTCCGCGTTACCCACGAAAAACCCGCTGAACTCAGCGGGTTTTTTTATTCTCGGGCTTGCTTGTGAAGATGCTCCTCCTGATGCAGAATGTATTCATATTTGATGTTTGGAGCAACCCATGCGCACCACAGTAACGATCGACGACGCGCTGTACGAAAAAGCGTTGGAAATGGCGGACCCGGACATGGACAAGGCTGACCTGTTTCGGGAGGCCATCAAAACCTTTGTGCGCGTCCAGGCCGCGCGGCGCCTTGCCAGCCTCGGCGGAGCGGCACCTGACATGGCGGACATCCCGCGCCGCACGAGCGAGCCGGCCGAATGAATGGTGTGCTGGTCGATACCTCTGTATGGGTGGGCCACTTTCGCAATCGTAACGAGGAGCTGGTAGGCCTGCTGACGCCGGATCTGGCCTTATCTCATCCGCTGATCGTGACCGAGCTCGCCTGTGGCACGCCGCCAGCGCCGCGGTCCCGTACGCTGGCCGATATCGCGACATTGCCTCAAGCGCGTCAGGCAACGTTGGGTGAGGTCCGGGGTTTTATTGAGCGCGAGCAGCTATACGGCCTCGGATGTGGCGTGGTCGACCTGGCATTGCTGGCGTCGACGCTGCTGACGCCGGGATCGCGCTTGTGGTCACTGGACAGACGCCTGGCACAGCTGGCGCAACGGTTCGGCGTCGAATTTCGGCCGGCGCTTCAATAGGTTTTTCCAACATTTTCAAAACGGCCGAGCGCTTACCAGGCTGTTGTCCCCATCGTACACAAGCGAAAGGACTCCGTGAAAATGTGCGTACCTGTTGGCAAGGCTAGACTGATATTCTTGCCTTGCCGCAAGTTGGGGAAAAGATAAACGTATCGACTGGATATCGCAATGAAGAGCCTGATTATAGCCGCCTTGATGAGCCTGTTGTCAGCGCAGGCTCTCGCTTGCCCCCTGTCGCAATCGTTGGCAGAGCGATACGGTATTTCGTTCTCAGGTTTTAGAACAGCGATTCCGGAATCCAAAGGTCCCGAGACAGCAAGTGGCCGACCGTTCGTGCGAGTGCTTGTTCCGGACGACAGCAACGTTTCCGACGGCTTTCACCACACCATCGTGATGGACCGAGCGACAAAGAAAGCCTGGATTCTTCGCACCGGCGGCTTCGTGTGCGTCTACCAGTGGTATGGCCCCGTCGACGTCATCAACGCCTCGCTCGAAAATTGTCGGCTGGAGCCGACGTTCGACGTTGTAGAGCGCGCGCAGAAACGCTAGCCGGACCTTTGGAAAGACTACATTCCAGCGTCACCTTTAATCGGAGCTTTATATTGAAGATTATTCTTCTCGTGGTCCTATTTTTCTCTCAACATCTGCTTGCTCACAACATAAGCTGAGGTTTATTGCCATCCCGGCCGGTAAGCCGAATATGAAACAAATCATATTCTAGAAACGAGTTGCTAAAGCTGCCTTCATTACCTTATCATCGAAGACAAATAATTGAAGATATCAGGCGTTATCCTAATACCCATGTTGTCTGGGCAAGTCCCGTATGCATGAACGGCAACGACGGTTCGATTTCCGTCCTTATCGAAAGAAAATATTGGGCTGCCACTTTGCCCTCCTTCGGTATCCAAACCGTAAGTTAGCACATTTGGCTTAACGGAAGTGAGACGGCTTGCGTTAAACCACATTGTCCCGAATTCTTTATCAACTGGGTAGCCAGCGTTATTTATCAACAAGTTGTGTAATTGAGCGTCTGATAGTGCAGCAAAACCAAACCAGCCGAGTTTTTCTCCAAAAGGCTTGTTTGTATATATAACTCCAATGTCGTGGTTTCTGTCTTGTTGATTGGCCCAAAGCGGATGCACGGCGAAAGACGTGGAAATTTCGTAGTTATAAGGTGCGGCGTCACGAATCCGTCCTGGAGTTATCCATACCTGAACAGCTTGCTGACCGGACGCTACATCTAAAAGATTGTGGCCAGCAGTTACAATAGTATGGGGGCCTGCTAGCCATCCCGTACCTAGGATTCTCGCGCTATGTAAACCGTCGATCACAAGTTGGCAAATGCAGCGCCACGGTAACGCAGTTGTATTGGGCACCAGAACTCTATCGTCAAACCCGCAAGCTGATTGAGGGGCTGCAAATTGTAAATCTCCAGCGTCGAACACCATTCCTGAACGAAGTTGGCGCGGAACCCTTCCGCCATGAAATCCTATTGTAAGTGCGCGTTCTACATTAAATCCCGGGACGGTCTCGAGACGACCTCCATTAWTCGTCTCGATCATGTTGCAAGAGCGATATGCGCTCTGGCTTGAATTCTGGTTAAAACTTTGTTTGACGCCTTTCGGCCTCTTATTGCTTGTCGCTTTGTCCATTATTCGCCCCTGATTTTTTAACGTTCTCTAGACCTTTTGAGGGATCTTTCTGGGTCTTGGATTTTTCATTGGCCTTATCGCCATTATCAGGCGCATTTCCTACAACCTTATTTTTTTTGTCGATCGTTCCGTTGTTTCCTGCGTGCTCGAGACTGTTTTTATTCGGTGTGGCTTGAGATCCTGCAGTGTTGTCAACGGCAGGGTGTGCTCCGATGGTACCATCGTTATCCATATTTTCCGAACCAATGGCTGCAGAGCGGGCGTTATCCCCAATTGTCATTGTTATTAAACTACCCGATCCATTCAACATAGCAGACTCTTTATGGCTTCCAAGTTCTTTCAGAGCGTCATTAATTTCTTTTGTTTTTTTCTCCTCCGCAAGTTGTTGGTCAAGAAAACTGACTTCCGCCTTGGATGTATTAATCTTGAGTTGGATAACCTTTGTAATAACGTCGGCTATCGCTTCCGCTATTTCCAAAGGAGCTTTAGCTAACGCGAGCGCGCTACTTGGACGGTCTCTTTCGTATTCGTTTAAGATTCCATTCTGCAGAGTTAACGTATGTTTGATCTGCACAAAAGGAGCTCGATCAAGTGCAAGGCTCATTACCGGGCCGTCGTTAGGGAGATTTACCAAGGAAAATTTTGAATTACCGAGAAGAGTCGCTGAAATTACATATGGAACTTTTCCTCTGTGACATATGCCTGTATTGCACGCTGAGAGGTCAGGCGCTGTTGATGATGTTAATGTTCCTAAAGCCTCTTTTTTATTCAAAGCGTTGGTAGTAATGGAAAAATAGTCTGTCGTGCCCAGGCTGTATTGGCTGCACTCAGGAACTTTCGGATCGGCTGGCTTTTTACAAGCAACAGAAAAAAAACGCTTAACAGCATTATTTACTTGGCTTTCAATTGATTTTTTCTGAGCTGGATCAAAGTTTGCTGGATCAATTAATACTTGTATTACCGCCGTGGAGG
>NZ_JBFUDR010000261.1:0-8978 GCF_056404615.1 Massilia sp. P2_C2
GAATTTCGCCAAGCTGACGTCGTTCTCCGAAGACATGCGTTCGCGCGGCCGCACGCCGCGCAGCGTCTGGCTCAAGCGTTCGGAAGGTCTGGTGACGCCGGAAGAAGCGCTGCGCCTCGGCCTGTCGCCGGGTGCTGGAGTCTATCGCTTCAACCGTATCCGCTACGCCGACGAGATGCCGATGTGCCTGGAATACGCGACAATCGCGGCCTCGGCCCTGCCCTCGCTGGACGCGGTGGACGTCTCGATGTACGAAGCGCTGGAGGCACACGGCAAGCGCCCCGTGCGTGCGCTGCAACGCCTGTCCGCCCTGCTGCTGAACGCGGAACAGGCAAAGCTGCTGCAATCGAAGGAAGGCGATGCGGGACTGTGCGTGGAACGGCTGGGGTTCCTGCCGGACGGGCAGGCGGTGGAATTCTGCCGCTCCTACTTCCGCGGCGACATGTATGACTTCGTGGCCGAGCTGAGCGCCGGCTGATTCAACTCAACCCAAACAACAATGGCCAACCTGACCTACGAAGCCTACCTGGACGAAGTCGCCACCCTGCTGACGGAACTCTACGACCTGGACGACGCCACCGCGATCAAGCTCGTCGTCGACGCGCAGGCCGCCGAGTATTTTTCGCCGCATGACGATCACCCCGCGATGCGCACGCTCACGCGGGCGCGCGAGGATGCGGTTACGTTGTACAAGGCGGGGAAGCCGAAGTTGCAACCGAAGCCAACACCGAAACCGGCGCCCCGCAAGAACGTCCGCAAGAAATAAGCGTCAGATCGCGGTCAGGCCGCCATCGATGGCCAGCTGGTGGCCCGTGACGAACGACGCCTGCTCCGAGCACAGCCACAGCGCCGCATTCGCGACTTCCGCCGGCTCGGCGATCCGCCCCATCGGATGCGCGGCCTTGAGCTTCTTGTCGCGCCCCGGTTCACGCTCGAGCATGCGCGCGAGCATCGGCGTCTTGACGGCGCCCGGGCACAGGCTGTTGACGCGGATGCCTTCCCTGGCGTATTCCACGGCCGCACTCTTCGTCAGGCCGACGACGGCATGCTTGGATGCCGAATAGATCGCACGGTGCGGCGCGGCCACGAGACCGCCGGCGTCCGCGATGTTGACGATCGCGCCGCCGCCTTCCTGCCTGAGCATCTGGCGCAGCTGGCTCTTCATGCACAGCCAGACGCCCTTCACGTTGACGCCCATGATGCGGTCGAACTGGTCGTCGTCGCCGTCGGCCAGCGGCAGGCACTCTTCCTCGACGGCGGCGCCGTTGACGGCGCAGTCGATGCGGCCGTAATGGCCGACGGCCTTCTCGACCAGGGCCTCTACTTCCGCCGCGACCGTGACATTGGCTTTCACGAACAACGCCTTGCCGCCCGCCTCGACGATCAGGGCCGCAGTCATGTGGCCGCCGTCGACCGACGTGTCGGCAATGACGACACTGGCGCCTGCACGCCCGAATGCCAGCGCCACCGCCCGGCCGATGCCGCTCGCGCCCCCGGTTACCAGCGCAACCTTGCCGGCATACGAAATGCCGCCAGGAGCCTGCTTGGTCATGCCCTTCATGTTGCTTCCTTATCAATACATACGCGCAAGCTTTGCTTCCTGTGAGCAATACTGCGTTGAAGCAACATGATAGCGCCCGCCCCGGGCATTGACCAAGTTTCTCAGCAATTCAGAAGTTCGTGAATGGCTGAGTGTTGCAATCAGGGTGCAGCTTTGGCTTTCGCGTCAACTTTTCCCTGGTCGCCTGCCAGCACGACGGACATCTTTGCCGGGTCGACCGCCTTGCGGAACGCCGCATTCAGCTGGGGCAGCGTAACGGCCATCAGGCGTTTTTCGAACTCGGCCGACCATTCGTACGTGCGCCCGCGGTACATGTAGGACGTCCAGCCGGCGGCCAGCGCGCCGTCGTCGGCGCGATTCTGGATCCGTTGTTGCATCAGACCCGACTTCGCACCGGCGAGTTCCGCCGCCGTGAATCCATCCTTGAGGACGCGCACGAGTTCCTCGCGGATGGCCACGTCCACCTTGGCCAGGTTCTGCGGGGCGGCGATGGCGCTGATCGCGAACATGCCAGCGCGGTCGAGGTCGCCGGCGACGAGGTTCGAGCCGCCGCCATACGACAGCCCCTCCTTCTGGCGGATCCGGTCCATCAGGCGCGAACGCAAACCGCCGCCGCCGAAGATGTAGTCGGCCAGCATCAGTGCCGGGTAGTCCGGGTCCTCGACGTTCAGGTCGAGGTTGATGCGCGCCGTGTAGTAACCATTTTCCTTGTCGGGCGTGTTGAGGACACGATGGATGGGTGCGATGTCGCCGTTCTTGCGCAGCACGGGCGCCACGTGCATGGGTGCCTTCCACTGGCCGAACAGCTGGTCGACGAGCGGCGCAATCGCCTGCGCGTCGAAGTCGCCGACGATGGCCATCTCGGCCGGCACGGTGCCGTAGTAATCGTGATGGAATGCCTTGACCTGCTCCAGCGTGGCGCTCTTGAGGTCGGCAAGATCTTCCTCGAGCGTCGTTTCGTGGCGGATATCCCCCTTCGGATAAATATCARAATGCTCATTCAGCGCGCGCGACGCGACATTGGTCGGTTCGTTGCGGCTGGATTCGAGGCCGACGATCGTCTGCTGGCGCAGCTGCTCGAATTCGCTGGCAGGGAAGCTGGCCTCGCGCAGCACGTGGGCGACCAGCTTCAGCGCTTCCGGCAGGTTGTCGCGCGTCGTCTGGAAATGCGTGAGGCTGCCCGAGATCTTGAGCTTGTCGAACGCATCGGCCAGCTGCACGCGGTCGTATTTCGTCGTGCCCCGCATCAGCATCGCCGACGTCAGGCCTGGCAACGCTCCCTTGTCGAACAGATTCTGTTCGTCGCCGATGTGCTGGCGCACGTCGACGGTGACGGTCTGGCCGCGATTCTTCTTCGGCAACAACGCCAGCTTCACGCCGCCGGCCGTCGTCAACGTCGTGCGCTTCATGATGTTGGCCTGGTTCGGATCGAAATCCTCGGCGCTCAAGGTGGACGCCTGGGGCTTGAAATCCTTCAGCACGCTCTGCAGGCTGGGCGCCGCCGGGATGATGGCGCGCTGCGGGTGGTCGTCCGGGATGAATTCGCCGGTGACGCGGTTATCGCGCTTGAAATACCGGCTCGATGCCGCTGCAACCTGTTCCGACGTAATCTTGTCGACGCGGTCGCGGCCGACGAAGAACAGGCGCCAGTCACCCAGCGCGATCACTTCCGACAATGCGACGCCCACCTGTTGCGGGTCGTTCAGGCTGCGCTCGAATTCATTGAGGAAGCCGCGCTTCGTGCGCTCCATTTCTTCCGGCGTCGGCGGGTGCTGCGCGAACTCTTCCACGGCCTGCGTGAGGGCGGCACGCACGGGTTCGAGCGGCGCATCCTTCTTCACGATGGCGCCGAAGTATTGCAGGCCGGGCGCATATCCCGTCTGGCCATAGGCGAACACCTGGCTCGCCATGCCCGACTCGACGAGCAGCTTGTGCAGGCGGCCCGTCGGGGCATCGCCGAGGATGGTCGACGCGAAGCTCAGCACGTCGCTGTCGTCGTGCAGGCCGGACGGCACCTTGTAGCCGAGCGCGACGATCTGCACATCGCCCTGGCGCCGCACGGTGAAGGTGCGGTCGCCGTCCTGCGTGGGTTCCACGGTCCAGAATTCCGGCAACGTGCGCTTGGGTTTCGGGATCGCGCCGAACAGGCGGTTGATCGACAACAAGGTCTTCGCCGGATCGAACTTGCCGGCCACGAGCAGCACGGCGTTATCCGGCTGGTAATACGTGCGATAAAAATTCTGCAGGTTGGAGATCCTGACGTTCTCGATGTCGCTCTTGTTGCCGATGGTCGAGCGTCCGTAGGAATGCCAGTCGTAGGCCACGCTCTGCATGCGCTTCATGAGGACGGCGCCCGGCGAATTCTCGCCATTCTCGTACTCGTTGCGCACGACCGTCATTTCCGAATCGAGATCCTTCTTCGCGATATTGGAATGCGTCATGCGGTCCGCTTCCATGCCCAGCGCCCAACTGAGGTTATCGTCGGAGGCCTGGAACACTTCGTAGTAATTCGTGCGGTCGAGCGACGTCGTGCCGTTGAACTGCATGCCGCGGTCCTGGAACTGGCGCGTGATGTCGGGATGCTTCGGGCTGCCCTTGAACATCAGGTGTTCCAGCAGGTGGGCCATGCCCGTCTCGCCGTAGTTCTCGTGGCGCGAGCCGACGAGGTAGGTCACGTTGACGGTGACGGTCGGGCGCGAGGAATCGGGGAACAGCAAGACCTTCAAGCCGTTCGGCAAACGGTATTCCGTGATGCCTTCGACGGACGGCCCCTGCACCACGCCCTTGGGCAGGGCTAAGGCCCAGGCGCCACCCGGCGCGATGAAGGTGAGGCTGCCAACAACTGCATACGCGGCGAGGCCGCGCTGGAAAAACGTCAAGCTCATGTCACTCCGTCCGAAAAGTCATGGTGCGGCCAGGCAAGGCCGCGGGACATGGTAACAGACGGGAACTTAGACGAAGCTTACTTTCCAGACAGCTTAGTGTTGGCTCATTGACGCATGCGCCGTTCGTGCTGTTGTTGGTAGGGACTGATGCGCGCGAGGTCTTCCATTTCCTCGGCGAGGAAGCCGAGCAGGTCGTCGGCGCTGACGATGCCGGCCAGGCGTCCACCCTCGCCTACCACGGGCACGCGGCGGATGCCGCGCAGGCGCATGCGTTCGATGGTGACGGTGACGTCGTCATGCTCGTCGGCCGTGAGCAGGTCGTCCGTCATGATGTCACCCACCTGCAATCCGTTCGGATCGAGGCCCAGGGCAACGACGGACACGACGATATCGCGATCCGTGACGATACCGGCCGGGACGGGCACGCCATCCGCCTCGTCGACGACGACGATGTCACCCACGTGATGTTTGCGCATGAGAAAGGCCGCACCCTGCACGCTTTCATCGCGCGCGCAGCAAACGGTGTCGACCGTGCATAGTTTTCCGACTTCCATGGCCGCCTCCATCGGGACGCTGATGCTACCAATGCAGCATAGGCTCAGGCCAGCGACAATGCAAACCCTGAAATAGGTTCAGGCTTTTTTCTCTTCCACCGGCGGGACGAAGCAGGCTTCGACGACCYGCAGGTCGTTGTCCTTGGCGAAATTGCAGACGAAGTGGTAGGCGAGCGGTTCGATGCTCTTGAGGGCATTGTTCACGACGACCGCCTTGACACCGTTGACGATGGTCGGGTGCACGTAGGGGGAGAACTTCAGATGGGCGTTCGGTCCACCGCTACCGGCCGGACGGAAACACGACATGACGCCGCACAAACGTTCGGCCCAGTCACTCGGGCGGAATTGCCTTCCCTTACTTGTCACGCCGAGAATGAAGAATTCGTCGGCGCCTTTACCGGTTTGCGGTGAGTCGGCCATAGTGCGGCTTCTGAAACAAAGGCGTGGATGAGAACAACCCGACTATTATATCTTATAGAAGACCTGCGGACGAGCCCTGTCGTGCCGGCAGGACGAAGCCGGCACGATCAGCGACACGAATATCAGGCTTCCAGCGGGTTCAGCCAAGCAGGACCGCGCCGGACAGCAACAGCAGGAGCAGCATCCATAATAACAGTGCGCGCCACACCAGGCCGACCGTGCTTTGCAGTGCGCGCACGCTGGGCTCGTCGCCGGGCAGCATGTCGTCCTCGCCGGCGGACAGGTCGACCGTGGCCGCGTCGGCCGGCAGGATGCGCGGGGCGGTCTCGGCCGGGGTGCCGAGGCGCACGCCCATGGCGCCGCCGCCGGCAGCCAGGATGATACCCCTCGACTCGTCCGTCCACCGGTTGGCGAAATTGCGCCATGCATAGATGGCGTCTTCGAAATTGCCGACGACGGCGAAGGCGATCGCGGTCAGGCGCACGGGAATCCAGTCGATCCAGTAGAACGCGCGGGCGGCGAACTCGCCGAACGCTTCGTTGCGCATGTGGTCCGGCTCGTTCCATGCGCGCGCGAGGTATTCGGACACGCGGTACATGACGGCGCAGGCCGGGCCGAGGGGCATCAGGAACCAGAAGAACACGCCGAACACGTTGCGGTGCGTCGTGATCAGGGATTTTTCCACGGCGATGCGCGCGATCTCGGTGGCGTCCATGCCCACGGTATCGATCTTCGTCCATTCCGCGAGCAAGGTGCGGGCCGTGGCTTCGTCGCCCGCGTTGAGGGCGAACTGGATCGACGTGAAATAATGGCTGTAATGGCGGAAACCGAGCGTCAGGTAGACGATCAGCACGTTCCAGGCGAACGCGGCGAACACTAACCGGTAATGTACAAGGACGCCGTAGATGACGGCCGTCGGCAACATCAGGACCGCCATCATCAGGAACCAACCCAGCCGGCCATGGCTGACGTGGCCGGCATTGAACCAGGCCTCGACCCGCATGGCAAAGCGCTTGATCTCGGCGTAGATCTGGTTATCCGCACGCAGCGGCTTCAGCTGTTCGATGAGCAGCGCGCACAGGATGGAAAAGAAAGTCATGCACGGTCCTTTGTCGTTTGTTGCCTTACTTCATTGTCCGTTACGATAGCGCAGAGACCGACCGGAATCAACGCTCAGGCCCGGAGCAAGTGGAACAGGTTGCGCAGCATGCCCGCCGTCGCGCCCCAGATGAAGAAGCGCTCGTAAGGCATCGCATAGAAACTGCGCCGTCCGCCGCCATCGGGCAGGTCGAACGACATGCGCTGGTGGTTCATGCCGTCCATCAGGAATTGCAGGGGCACTTCGAAGATGTCGGCGACTTCGTTCGACTCGGCCGTGAGCTCGAACGGGGGCGTCACGAGCGCCACCACGGGCGTGACCACGTAGGCGGACGCGGTGACGTGATCGGGCAGCACGCCGATGATCTCGACATGGCGGCGCGTCAGGCCGATTTCTTCCTCGGTCTCGCGCAGCGCGGTCTCGATCGGCGAGGAGTCATCCTCTTCCCAGCGGCCGCCGGGAAAGCTGACCTGGCCGGCGTGGTTCGTCAGGTGCTCGGTACGCTGGGTCAACAGCACCGTCAGCCCGCCGGGGCGCCGCACGATGGGCACGAGGACGGCCGCACGCCGCAGGTCCGGGAAGCGCAGGCGCAGGTCGTCGGGCAATTCCGGCTCCCACAGCGGCGGATGGGCGAGCCGCTCGCGCAGCCAGGCCACTTCCAGGCGCTCGGCCGCCAGGGCGGGCTCGCCGGCGATGGCGTCGACCGGCAGGCGCTTGGGATCGATGTGCAGTTTTGCCAAAGGCTGTCTCCAAAAGAAAAAGGCATCCGAACGGATGCCTTTTTCCTACCACAGTCGCTATTACTGCGCAGCGGCGGCGGTAGCTTTGCGGTTCGGCAGTTTCTCTTTGATACGTGCCGATTTGCCCGAACGCTCGCGCAGATAGTACAGCTTCGCACGACGCACGTCACCACGACGCTTCACTTCGATCGAAGCGATCAGCGGCGAGTACAGCTGGAACGTACGCTCCACGCCTTCGCCCGACGAGATCTTGCGAACGATGAAGTTCGAGTTCAGGCCGCGGTTGCGACGCGAGATGACGACGCCTTCGTATGCCTGGGCGCGCTTGCGGTTGCCTTCGACGACGTTGACGCTGACGATAACGGTATCGCCCGGTGCGAAATCAGGGATGTTGCGGCCGAGGCGCGCAATCTCTTCTTGCTCGAGTTGCTGGATCAGATCCATTGTGTTGACTCCTGTAACCATCTTGCCGGCGCGTTCGATGCCCGGTAGAGGATGGGGTTGAACGTGCAGGTACCGATGTGGTACCCGCTTTTATTCCGCGACCTTTTCCAAGGTTGCGAGAAACTGCTCGTCGGCCTTCGTCAGCAGACCGGCGCTGCGCGCCTTGTCCAGCAGGTCGGGCCGCTTCTTCGCGGTCGCCTCCAGCATCCGCTGGCGGCGCCACTTCATGATCTCGGCGTGGTTACCACCCATCAGCACGGGCGGCACGGCCACGCCTTCATAGACTTCCGGACGCGTGTAGTGCGGCGAATCCAGCAGGCCATTCACAAAACTGTCTTCGACCGCCGAGGCATCATCGCCCAGCACCCCGGGCAGCTGCCGCACCACGGCATCCATCAACGCCATCGCCGGCAATTCGCCGCCGGACAGTACGAAATCGCCGAGCGAGATTTCCTCGTCGACGACACGGTCCAGCAAACGCTGGTCGACCGCTTCGTAGCGTCCGCACAGCACCACGAGACCGGGCTCGTTCTTCAGGTCCATCACGCGTTCGTGCGTCAGCGGTTTGCCTTGCGGCGACATGAACACCACGCGCGGCGCGGGCAGGCCCATGTCGATCTGGCGCTGCTTCGCCGCGTTGATCGTCGCTTCGAGCGGCCTGGCCAGCATCACCATGCCGGGACCGCCGCCATATGGGCGATCGTCCACGGTGCGGTGGCGGTCCGTCGTGAAATCGCGCGGATTCCAGATCGACAGGTTCCACAGGCCCTGCTCGTGCGCGCGCCGGGTCACCCCCGACTGCGTCAATGCGGCAAACATTTCGGGAAACAAGCTCACGACGTCAAACTGCATCGAGACCTCGCTTCAGGCGGACGGGGTCAATAATCCAGGCCCCAGTCCAGGGTAATCAGTCGGGCTTGCAGGTCGACCGTCTTGACGTACTGATCCACGAACGGCACCAGCCGCTCCGGCGCCTTCGCGTCGGGAGCGGCGTTCGGATCGGCATCGGGCGTGATGCGCAGGATGGACTGCGCGCCATTGTGCATCATGTCGGTCACCTTGCCGAGCGACTCGCCCTGCAGGTTGACCGTATCCAAGCCGATCAGGTCGGTCCAGTAATACTCGTCTTCCGGAAGTTCCGGAAAATCCGCCCGCGACACCTGCACCGTGGCACCCTTCAGGGCCTCGGCGCCTTCACGATCGGACACATCGACCAGGGTGGCCGTCACGTCGCCGCTGTGGTACTTCGCGTTCCGCACTTCCACGGGACGCAGC
>NZ_JBFUDR010000262.1:0-8920 GCF_056404615.1 Massilia sp. P2_C2
CCAGTCGGTGGCGAACGTCGCGGCCGCTTATGGTGTGAACGCCACCACGGTGTTCCGATGGCTGGCGAAATTTGCCGATGGGGGCCAAAACGCACTGCTGGCCAAGCCGATTCCGGGCCGCCCTCCCAAGGTCAGCACCGAGGAGATGCGCTGGATTGCCTTGGCGGTGAAGGACAATACGCCGCAGCAGTTCAAGTTCGAATTCGGGCTGTGGACGTTGYCGCTGATGCGTGAAKTGATCAACCGCCAGTTCGGCAAATCGCTGTCGCTGGAGTCGGTCCGCCGGATCATGAAGCTGCTTGGCTTTTCCGCGCAAAAGCCGCTGTACCAGGCATGGCAACAGGATCCCGTGCTGGTCCGSCAATGGGAAGCCGAGACTTATCCGGCCATCAAGGCCGAAGCGAAGGCGGCGGGTGCGAACATCTACTTCGCAGACGAGGCCGGTATCCGTTCCGATTATCACACCGGTACCACCTGGGCGCCGGTCGGGGAAACACCAGTCGTGGCCGTGACCGGCAGCCGCTTCTCCTTCAACATGCTTTCGGCGGTCAGCCCGCGCGGCGATTTCCGCTTCATGCTGCATGAGGGCACCGTCGATGCGGCTGTGTTCAAGGAGTTTCTCAAGCGCCTGATGCTCGGCGCCACCAAGCCCGTGTTCGTCGTCGTCGATGGCCATTCGATTCACAAGGCCAAACTGGTCAAGGAATACGTYGCCAGCCTTGACGGTGCGCTCAAACTTTTCTACCTACCGCCCTATTCGCCGCACCTGAATCCCGACGAGCAGGTATGGGCACACGTGAAACGCCAGGTCAGCAAGCAATTCGTGCAGGACAAAGACGGCATGAAAAAACTCGCTCYCGGTGCTTTGCRCCGTATTCAGAAGTTACCGGCGATGGTCCAATCGTTCTTTCGCCAGCAGGAATGCCGGTACGCCGCGCAAGCATAGCTTTACTTTCTAGAAGGTTAGTATCAGGATTACGTAATGCGAAAACGCATTAGTTTCTTGCCTTGGTCCAAAAAATCTTCTACGCTTGAATGATCCCGAAGTATTTATTCCACCGATCGTCGAAGAAGTGCACACCAGCATGGAATCCATTTCACACGGCCGGCGCGGATTGCTGAAAGCAGCCTCCGCCCTGGCATTGCCTTCCAGCCTTGTGGCGTGTTCCAAGGAAAAAAAGGCGGAACCGCTGGTCGTCGCCGGCTTGCCGGTAACGTGCAACCTGACCTTGCCGGTCGCTTGCATGGCCAAGGCGGCAAGCAATGCGGCCGCCAAGTCGTCCGGCCCCGTGTTCGAGTTCGAGTACAGCAAGTACAGCGGCTGGCCGGAGGTGAAGGAATCGCTGATGGCGGGGCGGGTCCAGGCGGCCTATGTGCTGGCGCCGATGGTCATGGACCTCGCATCGAGCAATGTGCCGGTCAAGGTCGTGTCGCTCGGCCACCGCTCCGGCGCCGTCATTATGGTGCGCACGGATTCCGGCTATAAACGGTTTCGGGATTTGGCCGGCAAGCGCATCGCCATCCCGAGCCGGTTCGCCGTCGACCTGCTGTTCCTGCGCAAGATGCTGGCGCAGGAGGGCATGACGATCAAGGATGTCGAGATCGTCGAAATGCCGCCGCCCGACATGCCGGCGGCGCTGTACGCGAAGGCGGTCGACGGGTATTGCACCGGCGAGCCGTTCGGCGCCGCGGCCCAGATGGCGGGCTATGCCACGCCGCTGCGGATGACGCGCGACGAATGGCGCAATTACATCTGCTGCGTGCTGACCGTGCGCGAAGACCTGATCGCGAACAACCGTCCGCTCGTGCAGGAGCTGGTCAATTACGTCCAGGCGGCGGGCCTGTGGCTGGACAGCGATCCGRCGCACCGCCAGAAGGCCGTGGCCATCGCCGCCACCAAGAAATTCTTCAACCAGGATCCGAAGATCCTGAATTTCGTGATGACGAACCCGAGCGACCGCGTGACCTATGGCGACCTGCGGATCATCCGGTCGGAATTCGACGAGCTGATGCAGCTCTCGCTGGAGGCCGGCACCATCAAGAAACCCATTCCGTTTGAGACCTATGTCGACGAAAGCTTCGTCAAGGCGGCCAAACCGGCCACCATTCTCCTCTAGTACGGCGGACCGCATGCAACGATGCACCAGGGCGGCCGCGGCGCTGCTCATCGCGCTGCCGGTGCTGGCCGGTGCGGCAACGCCCGCCACGCCGCCCACCGCGTTGAAATCCGGCGAGTTCTCACCGGCGCGGATGGCGCCCGACTTCACCCTGCAGGGCTCGAACGGCAAGCCGCTGACGCTCGCCGATTACCGCGGCAAGGTCGTGGCGCTCGGTTTTGGATTCACATCCTGTCCGGCCGTCTGTCCCACGACCCTCGCCGAGTTGGCGGCGGCAAGGAGCAGGCTGGGTGCCGCCGGCAAGGATTTCCAGGTGATCTATGTGACGGTTGATCCTGAGCGTGATTCCGTGGCGCGGATGAAGGCCTACCTCGCCGGCTTTGACCCGTCGTTCCTCGGCGCGACCGGCACGCCGGCCCAGCTGGCAAGCGTGCGCAAGGACTACGGCGTGAGCGCCGTCAAGACCCCGCCGGACAGCCATGGCGCGTACGGCTACAACCATTCGGCGTTCATCTACCTGATCGACCGCGCCGGCCGGCTGCGGGCGCTCAGCCCCTACGGCCGCGCCGTCGACGATGTCGTGCACGACGTGCGTGTGCTGCTTGCCCAATGAAGCGCCGCCGCGT
The DNA here is from genome assembly GCF_056404615.1 of Massilia sp. P2_C2. Lineage (NCBI taxonomy): Bacteria > Pseudomonadati > Pseudomonadota > Betaproteobacteria > Burkholderiales > Oxalobacteraceae > Massilia > Massilia sp. P2_C2. The sequence continues at coordinate 2,744 of NZ_JBFUDR010000262.1, forward strand.
TGCATGGCTGGCCGCGGTGGTCGCAGTCCCGGTGCTGTGGGCAATGTTCGCGCCCATCCCGGCCGGTTCGCGCGAGCAATTGTTCGAGATCCCGGCCGGCACGTGGGAGCGGCGGGCGGCGGGCCACGACGTCGAGATCCTGCCGGCCGAAATCCACCTGACCCTGGGCGTAAAAGACATCCTCGTGCTGAGAAACCTCGACAGGGTGCCGCAGACGTTCGGCCCCGTGCTGATCATGCCCGGCCAGAGTTTCAAGTTGCCGTTCGGCCAGGCGTCCGACTACCAGTTCAATTGCACCGCGCACGCGGCGGGGCGCATGGACATCATCGTCGACCCGGAACCCAGCGCCGGCTGGCGCAGGCTGGCGTGGCGCGTGCAGGGCGCGCAGCGGGCCCTGGCCGAGCGCTGGCGTATTTCACATCATCCATCATGAAAGGCATGCTTTGACCAAGGAAAAGAATTTCTTCGCCCAGAAGCGCGGGCGGATCCTGGCGCCGCTGTGCGTGCTCGGACTGCTGATCGTGGTCTGGTGGGCCGTCGTCATCTACACGCGCAGCGCCATCTTCCCGACGCCCTGGCAGGTCGTCACCGGCACGCTGGAACTGGTCGAGGACGGGACGCTGTGGGACCACATCGGCTCCTCGCTGATGCGCGTCGGCGCCGGCTTCCTGCTGGCCATCATGGTCGCCATTCCGCTCGGACTATGGATCGGCCGCATGGACGCGGCCTGGGTCACGCTGAATCCGCTGTTCCAGATCCTGCGGCCGATCTCGCCGATCGCGTGGATCCCGCTCGCGATCCTGTGGTTCGGCGTCGGCAATGCGTCGCCGATCTTCCTGATCTTCATCGCCTCGGTGTTCCCGATGATCGTGCAGACCGCCGCCGGCGTGCACACCATCGAACGGCGCTACCTGCGCGCGGCCGAGAACTTCGGCGTGTCACGCGCCAAGCTGTATCGCCAGGTGATCATTCCCGCCGTGCTGCCGGAAATCATCGTCGGCATGCGCATCACGCTGGGTGTCGCCTGGCTCGTCGTGGTGGCGGCGGAAATGATCGCGCTGCGTTCCGGCCTCGGCTACCTGATCATGGATTCGCGCAATGCCGGCAACCGCTACGACCTCGTCGTTGCCGCAATGATCATCATCGGTGTGATCGGCCTGATGCTCGATGGCATCACCCGGCTGCTGGAACGTCTCAAATCGGTAAGGTGGCGCTATGGACGCTAATGTGAACGCACAATTGAACGCGAAAATCGTCGTCGACGACATCCGGAAAAGTTTTGAGACGCGCAAGGGCGAACTGCCCGTCGTCGGCGGCATCAGCCTGGCCATCGGCGAGGGCGAATTCGTCGCCATCGTCGGCCCGTCCGGCTGCGGCAAGTCCACGTTGATGAAGATGCTGTGCGGATTCGAGCGGCCGGATTCGGGCAGCGTGATGATCGACGGCCAGGTCCGGCGCGGCCCGAGCCCGAAAGGCATTTTGATTTCCCAGCACGGCTCCGTGTTCCCGTGGCTGACCGTGCAGCAGAACCTGATGTTCGGCCTGGACGGCATCAGCGAGGCGGAGAAGGCCAGGCTTGCCGACCACTACACGGCGATGGTGGGCCTGAAAGGCTTCGAGAAAAGCTATCCGCACGAATTGTCCGGCGGGATGCTGAAGCGCGTGGAGATCGCGCGGGCGCTCGTCATGAAGCCCGAGATCCTGTACATGGACGAGCCGTTCTCCGCGCTCGACGCGCTGATGAACCTCAAGATGCGCATGGAACTGCTGCGCATCCTGGAAGAGGAACGGCATACCGTCCTGCTTATTACGCACGACGTCGAAGAGGCGGTGCACCTGGCAGACCGCATCGTCGTGCTGTCGCCGCGGCCGACGACGATCCAGGCCACGTTCGAAGTCGACCTGCCGCACCCGCGCAAGATGTCCAGCCCGGAAGCGCAGGCGCTGAAGGACGCCGTCCTGCGCGAACTCGGCCTGTAGGGCTTGGAGTCCCAGTAGGGTGGGCACCCCTGTGCCCACGCGTAACGTTCGCGTCACGCCGGCCTAACGCGTGGGCACGGGGTGCCCACCCTACTTGTTCGAGCCTGCCGAGATAGGTTCAGCTGGCCGGCGCCAGGGGCAGGCTCATCTCGACCAGTCTCGCCCAGAAGCTGGCGCCGATCGGCAGCAGCTGGTCGTTGAAGTCATAGCTGCCATTGTGCAGCTGACATGGTCCGAGGCCGTGGCCGCGCGAACGGTGGTCGCCGTCGCCATTGCCGATGAAGACATAGCAGCCGGGCTTTTCCTGCAGCATGAAGGCGAAGTCCTCGGCGCCCATCGTCGGTTCGACGTTCGTGTCGACGTTCTCCGTCCCCACGACCGCGCGCATCGCCTCGATGGCGAACGCCGTCTGTTCCGGGTGGTTGATGAGGGGTGGGTAATTGCGCTTGAACGAGAAATCGATGCTGGCGCCGAAGCCCGCCGCGAGCCCGCTTGCGATCTCGTTCATGCGGCGCTCGATCAGGTCCAGCACGTCCGTCGAGAACGTGCGCACGGTGCCGATCATGACGGCCTCGTCCGGGATCACGTTCGTCGCGCTGCCCGCGTGGATCTGCGTGATCGACAGGACAGCCGTGTCGAGCGGATTCTTTTCGCGCGAGATGATGGTCTGCCAGCCTTGCGCGATCTGCACCGCGACCATCACCGGGTCGATGCCGCGATGCGGCTGCGCGGCGTGCGCGCCTTTCCCTTTGACTGCCACGCGGAACTCGTTACTGGATGCCATCATCGGCCCTGCGACGACGCCGAAGCTGCCCGCCTTGATGCCTGGCCAATTGTGCATGCCATACACGGCTTCCATCGGGAAGCGGTCGAACAGGCCATCGTCCATCATGCGGCGCGCGCCGGCGCCGCCTTCTTCGGCCGGCTGGAAGATCAGGTACACGGTGCCGTCGAAGTTGCGGTTCTGCGACAAATAGTGGGCTGCGCCCAACAGCATCGTAGTATGACCATCATGACCGCAAGCATGCATCTTGCCGGCGTGGCGCGACGCATGCTCAAATGTGTTGAGTTCCTGCATCGGCAGGGCATCCATGTCGGCACGCAGGCCGATGGCGCGGTTCGACGTGCCATTCCTGATGATGCCGACCACGCCCGTCACGCCCAGGCCGCGTTCGACGGGAATGCCCCATTCGGTCAGGCGCTGCGCGACCACGTCGGCCGTGCGTTGTTCTTCGTAGCAGAGTTCGGGATGGGCGTGGATGTCGCGCCGGATCGTTTCGAGCTCGGATTGCTTGGCGAGAATCGGTTCTACCAGTCTCATTCGTAATCTCCATATGCTTTGATGCCTCTTGGGCATGCATGTTTTGAACTATTGTAGCCCTTCCATCATGTGGAACGCCAGCGCTCCCACGGCGGGCGCTGGAATCGTATAAAGTATTGGTTTCTCGACGTTTTTTGGATGGATCCGATGACCAAGACCCTCGTCCGGGGCGCCTGCCCGCATGATTGCCCCGATACCTGCGCCCTCCTCGTGACCGTGGACGATGGCGTGGCGACGGAGGTCAAGGGCGATCCGGATCATCCGACGACGGCCGGCGTGTTGTGCACCAAGGTCTCGCGCTACGTCGAACGCACCTACCACCCCGACCGCCTGCTGTATCCGATGCGTCGCACCGGCAAGAAGGGGGAGGGGAAATTCGAACGCATCACGTGGGAGCAGGCGCTCGACGAGATCGCGGCGCGCCTGCGACCCATCGCCGCGCGCGATCCGCAGGCGATCCTGCCGTACAGCTATTGCGGCACGATGGGCCTGGTGCAGGGCGAGGCGATGGCGATGCGCTTTTTTCATCAACTCGGCGCGTCGTTTCTCGACCGCACCGTGTGTGCGAATGCCGGTGCCACGGGCTACAAATACACCATCGGCGGTTCGATCGGCACCGACACCGAACAGTTCCAGGATGCGAAGCTCATCCTGATCTGGGGTGGAAATCCCATCGCGTCGAACCTGCACCTGTGGATGCGCCTGCAGGAAGCGAAGCGCCGCGGCGCGAAGCTGATCGCCATCGATCCGTATCGCTCCCTGACGGCAGAGAAATGTCATCAGCACATCGCGCTGATGCCGGGCACGGATGCCGCGCTGGCGCTGGGCATGATGCACGTGCTGGTGAAGGAAAACCTGCTCGACCTCGATTACATCGAACAGTACACGTTCGGCTTCGCGCAACTGAAGGACCGCGTGGCCGAATGGACGCCGGAACGCACGGCGCACACCTGCGGCATCACGGTCGACGAAGTCATGGACCTGGCGCGCGAATATGGCCGCACGGCACGCCAGGGCGAGCCGGTGGCGATCCGGATGAACTACGGCCTGCAGCGCGTGCACGGCGGCGGCATGGCCGTGCGCACCATCGCCTGCCTGCCCGCGCTCGTGGGCGCATGGCGCCACGTGGCCGGTGGCGTGCAGCTGTCGACGTCGGGCACATTCCCGGCCAATAAGGTGACGCTGCAACGTCCGGACCTGTTGCAAGGCAAGCTCCCGCGCACGATCAACATGAACACCATCGGTGCCGACCTGCAACGGGAAGCATCGCCCGCGTTCGGCCCGAAGATCGATGCCGTCATCGTGTACAACGCGAACCCGCTGGCGATCGCGCCGGATTCGGCGCAGGTGCAGCGCGGTTTCGAACGTGAAGATTTATTTACGGTGGTGCTGGAACACTTCCAGACCGACACCGCCGACTACGCGGACATCCTGCTGCCGGCCACGACGCAGCTGGAACACGTCGATGCGCACCTCGCCTATGGTCACTTGTACATGATGGCGAATAATGCGGCGATTGCGCCGCTGGGCGAATCGAAACCGAATACGGAAATCTTCCGCCTGCTGGCGAAACGCATGGGGTTCACGGATCCGGCGTTCGACGAGACGGACGACGAACTGGCGGCGCAGGCGTTCGACAAGAAGCACGAGCGCGCGATCCACTTCGACTGGTCGTCGCTGAAGCGCACCGGCTGGCAAAAACTGAACATGCCCGCCGCGCCGTTCGCGCATGGGGGTTTTCCGACGCCGTCGGGCAAGTGCGAGTTTTATTCGGCCGCGATGCAGGCCGACGGCCTCGACCCGCTGCCGACCTATATCCCGAACCACGAGTCGGTCGCTACCACCCCCGAACTGGCGCAGAAATATCCATTGGCGATGATTTCTCCGCCGGCCAGGAACTTCCTCAACTCGACCTTTGTCAATGTCCAGAGCCTCCGCGCTACGGAAGGTGAACCGCACCTGGACATCCATCCCGCTGACGCCGCCTCCCGGGGCATCGCAGACGGCGAGATGGTGCGCATCTTCAACGACCGGGGCGCGTTCGTCGCGCGCGCCCGGGTTACCGCCAGAGCGCGGGCCGGCCTCGTCGTCGGCCTGTCGATCTGGTGGAAGAAGCTCGCCAGCGACGGCAAGAACGCCAATGAAGTCACCAGTCAGCGCCTCACCGACATGGGACGGGCGCCTACTTTTTACGACACGCTGGTGCAGGTTGAAAAGGCCGCACCATGATCTGGAAATATGAAACTCAATCGAATCACCCCGTGGTTCCGCTCCGTCCTCATCGTTGGTACGGCAGCGGGACTGCTGGCCAGCTGCTCGACGCTGAACTATTACACCCAGGCGGCCCAAGGCCAGATTGAACTCCTGTCGGACGCCCGTCCGATCGACGACTGGATCGCCGACCCCGGCACCAGTACCAAACTGCGCCATCGTCTCGAGACGGCGCGCCAGATCCGCCGCTTCGCAGTTGCCGAAATGGCTTTACCCGACAACAACAGTTATAAAAACTACGCGGCGCTGAAGCGGCAATACGTGCTGTGGAACGTCGTCGCCACGCCCGAGTTGTCGTTGAAGCCCCTGCAATGGTGCTTCCCCGTGGCCGGCTGCGTGAATTACCGCGGCTATTACAGCAAGGAAGCGGCGGAGTCGTACGCGAAGGAATTGCGCGACGCGGGCGACGACGTCGAGGTCGGCGGCGTGGCCGCGTATTCCACCTTGGGCTGGTTCAGCGATCCGCTGATCTCCACCTTCATCAACTACCCGGACGGCGAGCTGGCCCGCATGATCTTCCACGAACTGGCGCACCAGATCGTGTACGTGCAGGGCGATTCGCAATTCAACGAATCGTTTGCTTCGACGGTGGAAGAGGTTGGCGT
>NZ_JBFUDR010000263.1:0-8806 GCF_056404615.1 Massilia sp. P2_C2
GCGTGGTGCTGGTGCGCGCGCCTCCTGTTCGGCGGCGTCGCGCTGCTGATCTGGCTCGCGTGGGCGTATATCGTCGCCACGCCCGATCCGCTGGGCGTGCACGCGCTGGCGATCCAGCTGGCACCGCATCCCGACCGGCACCTCGACGCCGTGCGGCTCGCCTGCGCCGCCGCCGCGACGGCCGGCGCCGCGTGGCTCATGTTCCTGTCCCGTCCGCGCCAGGCGGCGCTACAGACCTGGGTCGCCGGCATCACGCTGTGCTGGTGCCTGCTGGCGACGCTGTTTATGCCGTGGATCGACGAAGTCAAATCCTTCCGGCAGGTTTTTTACTCGCTGCAGCGCGCGCTCGGCCCCGACGCGCCCTGCCTCGCCAGCTACGGCCTCGAAGAGAGCGAACGCGCGATGCTGCATTACTACGATGGCATCGTCACCGAGCGGCTCGACGTGCGGCCGTCGTCCCGCTGCACGCTGATCCTGCTGGAAAGCGCGACCCACCAGCTGCCCCATTGCAGCGACGACGCGACCTGGCAGCCGGTGTGGGACGGCGCCCGCCCGGCCGAGCGCCACGAACACTTCTGGCTGTTCCGGCGTACGCCCGGCGCGGCCACGTGCACCGGTGCCAGCCAGTCACACAAGTGACCGGCACGCAAATTGCATTGCCATATGCAAATCAACACCACGATGGCAACGAGGGCGTCCGGCGCGATCCGCGGGCGGACGCGACGCGGCGGTCCCACACGGACGCTCTTCCTTGGTGCAAATCGGGCCAACCCGTCCGGTTCTGGTGCAGCCCCCGAATTCATTCGTCGCACTCATGACTATCCAGAACATCCAGATGACTTTCCATTCGGCGCACACCGAATGGCACGAGGCGCTCGACGCGGCCGGCCGCTTCGACACGGGCGACCACGTTGCCGGACTCGGCCGCTGGTGGCTCGACCGCAGCGGCCGCCGCGTCGCGCTGTCGGCCGTGGCCGCCGGCCTGCTCGGCATCGAAGCACAACCTTCGCTCGCGGCCTGCCTTGACCGCGTCGAGCCGGAAGACCGCGTGGCCGTCCGCCCCGCCTTCGACCGCATCATGGCCGGCGACGACGGGGTCGACTGCGAATTCCGCGTACGGCTGGACGGCCACGGACTGCGCTGGCTGCGCCTGCAGCAGATCGACACGCCCGATGCCGACACGGTCGCCTCCGGCATCCTGCTCGACATCACGGCCGCCCGCAACGCGGCCGCGCGCGAACGCTTCAATTTCACGCTCACGCAATACCTCGTCGGCACCGACAGCATCGACGATGCCGTCGTCAAGATCCTGCGCCTCGTCTGCGAGGAGCTGGGCTGGGAATGGGGCGCGTTCTGGGCACTCGAAGAGAACGAGGACGAGGACGGGCTGCTGCGCTGCCGCTATTCCTGGCAGGCCCCGCGCCAGGCGCTGGCTCCGTTCCGCCAGGCCAGCGCACGCATCCACGTGACGACCGCCGAGGGACTCGTCGGCGCCGTCTGGGCCGCGGGCGAGGCGCGCTGGCTCGAAGACGTCAGCGGCACGCCCGAGCTGCTGCGCACGGACGAGGCGCGCGCCTGCGGCCTGCAGTCGGCCTATTTCTTTCCCGTGACCTTCGTCGCCTCGGACGGCCGCCTCGTGCGGCCCGGCGTGCTCGAATTCTTCAGCGCGCAGTTGCGCCAGCCCGACGCCCAGCTGCCCGGGCTCGCCAAGTCGATCTCGGCGATGATCGCCCAGGCCTTCGAGCGCATGACGCAGCAGGAGCGCATCCGCGTGCGCGCCCAGACCGACGAGATGACGGGCCTGGCCAACCGCGCCCATTTCTACGACCAGATCGACCGGCTGTGCCGCGACGTGCCGCTGGGGCAATCCTTCGGCGTGCTGTTCGTCGACCTCGACCAGTTCAAGCCGATCAACGACGCGTTCGGCCACGAAGCCGGCAACGTCGTGCTGACGGAATTCGCGCGGCGCCTGCGTGCGCTGGCCCCAATCGGCTGGAGCATCGGCCGGCTGGGCGGCGACGAATTCGCGCTGCTGTCCGTACCCGGCGCCAGCCCGGATGAACTGGAAGCCATCGCGGAGGCCGTGCTGGACGCCGCGCGCCGGCCCTTCGTGTACCGCGAGCATCGACTGAGCGTGTCGGCCAGCATCGGCATCAGCACCTATCCCGAGCACGGTGGCTGCACGCGCGAGCTGCTGCACGCGGCCGATGCCGCCATGTACACGAGCAAGCGCAACGGCCGCAACCTGRCCAGCCGCTTCAGCGCCGACGGCGAGGCGGACGAGGCGGGCCACCGCATGGCCCTGCTGACCGACCTGCACTACGCGATCCGGCGCGACGAATTCTTCCTCGAATACCAGCCGATCTGCGCGAATTCGGGCACGGAGATCGAGGCCGTCGAAGCGCTGATCCGCTGGCGCCGGCCGGGCGGCGAGATCGTGTCGCCCGGCGTGTTCATCCCGATGGCGGAACRGAGCCGCTTGATCGTCGACATCGGCCGCTGGGTCATGCGCCAGGTCTGCCGCGACCTCGCGCGCCTGCGCGCGGCCGGCATCGACAGGGTGCGCGTGCACGTCAACATGGCGGCGCCGGAATTCATCGACGCCGGCCTGCCGGACCGGCTCGTGGCCCTGACGGCCGCCGCCGGCGTCGACCCGCGCCTCATCTGCCTCGAACTGACCGAGGGTGTCGTGATGAAGCACCCGGACAAATCGATTGCCATCATGCACGAGCTGCGCCGGCGCGGCTTCGGGATCGGCCTGGACGATTTCGGCATGGGCTACTCGTCGCTGTCGATGCTGAAGAAGCTGCCCATCGACTCGCTCAAGATCGACCGCCTGTTCATGGCCGGCGTGCCGTTCGACCGCGACGACTGCGCCATCGTGCGCTCGATCCTCGACCTGGGCCGTCACATGAAGCTGCAAGTGATCGCGGAAGGCATCGAGACGGACGCGCAACTGGGCTATCTGCGCCAGTTCGGCTGCCCCCTCGTCCAGGGCTGGCTGCCGGGCCGCCCGATGCCGCTCGGCCGCCTGTTCGACCGGTTGACGCCGTTGCAGGCCGCGTGACGACGCGCCGGCCTGCGTCAGACGGGCCGGCACGCAACACCAGGCACAGCGCGATGCTGCCCAAACGACGGGAAAACCCCTAGAATAGTTGACTCACGGAATCAACTACCCATTGGACACCATGCCACCGGAAATCCTGCTCTTCGCCGCCCCGGCGACCCTCGCCGCGACGCTCGCCGCTGCCCTGTTCGGCCTCTTGATCGGCAGCTTCCTGAACGTGGTCGTGTACCGCCTGCCCGTGATGGCGCAGCGCGAACTCGACAACTACATCGCGCACGAAGCCGGCAAGGAGCTGCCGCACCCCGACCGCTTCAACCTGATGGTGCCCCGCTCCGCCTGCCCCCATTGCGGTCACCGGATCACGGCGCTGGAAAACATTCCCATCATCAGCTGGCTCGTCTTGCGCGGGAAATGCAGCGCCTGCAAGGCACCGATCTCGCCGCGCTATCCGGTCGTCGAAGCCGTCACGGGTCTGCTGTCGGCCGTGCTCGTCTGGAATCTCGGCAGCGGCTGGCTGGGCCTGGCCGGTCTCGTCTTCACGTACTTCCTGATCGCGATGACGCTGATCGACTACGACACGAAGACGCTGCCCGACGATCTCACCTACCCGCTGCTGTGGCTGGGCCTGCTCATCAACCTGAACGGCACCATCGTCCCGCTGCGCGACGCCGTCATCGGCGCGATGGCCGGCTATGTGTCGCTGTGGGCCGTGTACTGGCTGTTCAAGCTCGTCACGGGCAAGGAAGGCATGGGCTACGGCGACTTCAAGCTGCTGGCCGCGCTGGGCGCCTGGATGGGCTGGGCGATGCTGCCGACCATCATCATCCTGTCGTCCGTCGTCGGCGCCCTCGTCGGCGTTTCGCTGATCGTGTTCGCGCGGCGCGACCGCAATAATCCCATCCCCTTCGGACCGTATCTCGCGGCGGCTGGTATGATYGCACTCTTGTACGGAACACCACTGACCCGCTACGCGCAGGGTTTCTTGGTCTAGCCTTGCGGCCGGGCCTGAGGATCACATGGAGACAACCGGCTCGACCGTTTCAACCCTTCATCACGTCCCCCGGTATGCGGTGGGTCTCACCGGCGGCATCGGCTGCGGCAAGACGACCGTGGCCGACCTGTTCGCCGCACGCGGCGCCGCCGTCATCGACACGGACGCCATCGCCCATGGCCTGACGGCACCGCACGGCGCCGCGATGCCCGCGCTGATCGCGGCATTCGGCCCCGATTACGCAACGCCGGACGGCGCGCTCGACCGCGCGAAGATGCGCGCCCTCGTGTTCTCCGACCCCGACGCACGCACCCGCCTCGAAGCCATCCTGCATCCGCGCATCCGCGAGGCGACGGCCGCCGCCGCCCTGCTCGCGGACGGTCCCTATACGATCTTCGTCGTACCCCTCCTGATCGAATCGGGCACGTGGCGCGAACGCGTGGCGCGCGTGCTCGCGATCGACTGTTCCGAAGCCACGCAGGTCGCGCGCGTGATGGCGAGAAATGGCCTCGCCGAAGACCAGGTACGCGCCATCATGGCCGCCCAGGTGACGCGTGCGCGCCGCCTGGAAGAAGCGGACGACGTGATCGTCAACGACGCCGGCGTCGACGCCCTGTTGCCGCAAGTGGAGCGCCTGCACCGGTTTTATCTTGATGAAGTGGCAAGATTGGCTCAACAGTCAAGCGAGCGTTTGTAATTTTGTGCATGATGGTTCAGAATCACGTCGTTGCCAGCCAGCCTACATTCATAAGGATGTCATTTTGATCGTCTACGAATACCCATTCAACGAGCGGATACGCACGTTGTTGCGGCTGGAAGACCTGTACGAAAAGTTCAAATTCTTTGTAGGGCAGGAACATCCACTGCAGCATCACGTTGCGCTCGCGACGATTTTCGACATGCTGGAAGTGGCGGGCCGCGCCGACCTGAAGTCCGACCTGCTGCAGGAACTCGAACGCCAGAAGCAGAGCCTGCTCAGCTACCGCAGCAATCCCGCCGTCGCCAAGGACATGCTCGACGCCGTGCTGGCCGAGCTGGACACCGTCAGCAACGCCCTCGTCAACGCCCAGGGCAAGACGGGGCAGAACGTGCGCGACAACGAATGGCTGATGAGCATCCGCGGCCGCACGATCATCCCCGGCGGCGCCTGCGAATTCGACCTGCCCTCCTACTATGCCTGGCAGCGACGCCCGGCCGAACAACGCCACGCCGACATCATGAACTGGTTCACCCCGCTGGCCCCGCTGTTCGAGGCGCTGGCCCTCGTGCTGCGCCTGCTGCGCGACTCCGGCAGTCCCGTCAAGTTGATCGCCACGTCCGGCAGCTACCAGCAGATGCTGCAGGGGAAGGTCTACCAGATGCTGCGCCTGGCGGTGGACGAGTCCCTCGGCGCCATCCCCGAGATCTCCGCCAACAAGTACATGCTGTGGGTCCGCTTCACCACGCAGGGCGGCGACCTGAAGCCGAAGCCGCTGGAAGAAGACATCCCGTTCGAGCTCACGCTCTGCAATTTCTGATCACGATTTTTAGAAGCACATCATGACCGTCGTATCCTGCCCCACCTGCGGCAAGAAGGTCGAATGGACGCCGGAAAACAAATACCGTCCCTTCTGTTCCGAACGCTGCAAGCAAATCGACCTGGGAGCCTGGGCCGAAGAGAAATACACCATCCCCGGCGCGCCGCCCGGCGACGCCGACGAGGATTCCGTCTCGAAGGAATAACCGCTTATCAAGGAGGGGTCTGCATGCCGTTCGTCACGCTCACCGTCCGCAAGCCGAAAAGCACCGAATTCAAGGACAAGGTCCTCGCCGCCGTCCACGCCGCGCTCGTCGCGACCGGCGTGCCCGACACGGACAGGTTCCAGCGCGTGCTGGAACTCGACGCCGCCGACTTCCGCTTCGATGCCCACTACCCCGACGTCCAGACGACGCGCACGGACGACTTCGTACTGATCGAGATCCTGTGGTCGGTCGGCCGCAGCGTGAAGGTCAAGAAGAAGCTGCTGGCCGAGCTGATGGAGCATCTGCGCGCGGGCGGCTTCGATCCGGAAAACGTGATGGTCGTGTTCAAGGAAACGAACTGGGAAAACTGGTCGTTTGCTGGCGGGCGTCTCCTGCATACATGAAGGCGGCCGCCGCGCTGGCGCTGGTTGCGATCCGTTTTTATCAACGCCATATCTCGCCGCACAAGGGGTTTTCGTGTGCGCTGCGCGTTGCCACGGGCGGGGCCAGCTGCTCGGCTTATGGGTATGCCGTCATCGCGCGTTTCGGCCTCTTGCGCGGGCTCGGGCTGTTGCAGAGGCGTCTTGAATTGTGCGGTCACGTGCACGGGCGTGCGCGTGCGTCGGCGCCGCCGCATCCGCAGCTGAAGTATCAGCGGGGCTATTGCGACGTACCGTGCGACCTGCCCTGCCACGGACACGGTGGCTGCATATCCGCCGATACCGCGCTCGACATGGCCGGTTGCGTGTGCGATGCAGGCGATTGCTGGTCGCCGCGCAGGCGTGGCGGACGGGCGCGTACCACCGAGGAACTGGATGCGGCGGCGGAGCGGACCAGGCGGCGGGAAGCGAGGATCAGGGAGGAATGGGGACGCTGCCGCCCTGGCCGTTTGCCCCCATCACGAAGCGCGAAGCACTAATCATCGCCCTGCCATTGCGATAAGTCATCCACCGGTTGGGGTAGCCTCCCTTCAAGCCATTCTGCGGCGGCTCCAGGCTTGAATGCGCTATCCGAACATTCGATCACCCAAGATAGGAAATCACGGGGACCGCCGTTAAGATATGGCGGTGGTGAAACTGGCTTGAATACTGTTGGCAGCCGTTCATTCACCGAAAGATAGTTCAGTACATGCGCCAACTCCTGAACCACGTTCCAAGCGAGTGGATGGTCGATGTCGAGTGAGAACTTCACCCACCAGCCTCCGTTTTCGTCGAAGCCCCTGCCGAATGGAGCGACAATTCCCGGCACTTTCGACAAGAAAGCTTCGAGTGTTTGGAAAGCCAATTCCTCTTTCATTTTCTGCGCTCTCGAGTTTAAAAAGATATTACACGACGTCGGCTTCTGACCCGAATGCAGACTCTCGCCACCGCGTGCGACCGCCTCACCTACCCGTAGCAGACTTGCCAAGAACTGATGCAATCAGGCTCATGTATTGCTGAGTATATATGCGAGGTCGTTGGATCCAACACCGCAAACGTTGCTGGTACCTTGTCATCTGAAGCTCTGTCTCGTGCAATTGACCCAGGAGGGAAAAAGTTTGTGAGGGGCGCTGACAATGCGTTCGTTCGTCCTCGTCATCACTGACTGACCTTCTTCAGCAGCTGTTTCTCCTAAAAAAACCAGCCGTAAGGAAAACCATAACGCCAGACGTTGAATAGCTCGTCAGAACTATCGACGCCACAAATCTGCATGACTTTGGTCAGGTACACCAGGAGCTGATCGCGCTCTTCGGATTCCGGCGTGTCGAAGTTGGCCAAGGTGGCTTTCATTGCCCTCAGCACTGTCGAGCGTTGTGGATGTTCAGGCAACGCTGCGATGAGGGTGCGAATGGTGGAATCCACGGCCTCCTGCGCCCTCAACCTCTCGTTTTCACTCATCGCACCAGGGTAGAAAGTGGCGCTGTCAGCACCGAATTTGCGCTCGGACTGCAAATCCCGTAAGCGTTGAAGGACCTCGGGCGTCACGGACAGTTTCCGGTCGTTGAAGCCGGTAGGCCAAACATGGAAGCTCAGACCGGATAGCCCGGCAATGAGAATCATGACAAACGCGATGACGATGCTGGCGAGTAGCCTGGAAAACAAATCAGCTCCTGCTTGTTGATGCTTGGGGTATCGGTATGTCCGCTTGCAGCCGGTTGTGGTGCTTCGGCTGAGACTGCTTCCAACCTGAAGCGCACCTTCAATGAGTGACCAAGCGGACTGAAAACTAGCGACGACGATAGCTCATATTCACCTTCGCGGAGAGCCATTCGCAGAACAAGGTCGCATTTTTTGCATTCTCCGCGCCAATCGTCAGATCAAACGTTTTGGTCGACCGCCAGAACCTGCGTTTGAATATTTTTAGAAGTAACGATGAGAAATCGTAGGCGCGAAAATAAATGATCGCGACTTCTCCCGATGGGCTACTGAAGACGTACGAGCCAAGGCTTTCAGCATCGCCATCATTGATGGGATAGCCGAACAAACTTACCAGGTCAGCAGGCCGTATCGTAGCTTCGTATTCCGGTCCACACATGCCCCAGAACGCATCAGGAGTTAAAGAGAATTCCATGGTGTGCTTTACGTCCCTTGTCATCTGGAGTTCCGTCTCGTGCAGTTGACCCAGGAGGGAACAGGTTTATGAGGGGTATCACCGTCGTCACGAAGGTCGTTCTCAGGAAGTGTGAATCGGCGAAGCCGGCTTCCATCGCTGATGCGGCGCATCTCGAACTCGACTGGAGTAGGACCATGGGGAAACGCGGACTGAAACACGACTTCTTTGCCCCCTGGGGTAAAACACCACTTGAAGACCATCCCGAAGCCGCTTCTGAAGCGTTGAAGGTGATTGGATGTATCCATCACCACCAGATAGAGTGGTTGGGAGTACGAAGCGCCCTGATTGGGAAACAAGGCCAGCCAGCCTACATGCCGTCGATCGCTTGCGACCGCCGGCGCCTCGAAGGCATCTTGATCCTCCAGCATTGGCGCCGCGGTCTGGCTTCCGTCAGCGCGACGTAGCCACAGGCGCTCACCATCACGATCAAGTAC
>NZ_JBFUDR010000264.1:0-8798 GCF_056404615.1 Massilia sp. P2_C2
ATCCAAGCTCGCACGTAGCGTTGCCTCGATCTTGGCGGCAATCAAACGCGGCGGTTCATGACGCGCGACATCACCTCAAGAACATCGGTTATTTCACTCCATTAATTTTAATTTCCTAATAATAAATTTCCAGCGAACTGTCTGCTGTTGTTATGGAAATAAAAAGAACCTGCAGTGCATGCTGCAAGAAGATTTACAAATACGCATTAAGCATTGACTCGTATGTTTGATTAATGTCAAATAGTTCCGGATAAATCTCGCTGCTGCTTTTGTCTAACATAGCGCTCGACACCAGGATCTGAATGTTAGTTGGCTTACGCGATCCCCGAAGAAATACTCGGCCGGTACCGCTCCGGGCAATAAGCCAGCACGTCCGTCGTTAGGACAAAAGAACAACCTCCGGCAATGGCCTGCCTCGGCCAACGGCATAGCCAGCAATTTCGCGCGCACCACCGTGCCGCCCCAACTGACCGACGCGAGACAGCGGGCGAAATGGGGCCTGCCCCCGCCCGACAGACCCCACGTTCTCGGCCCCTATATCGTTGAATTGAATGTCGAGCATGTCGGGGGCCTGCCGGAGGCCGAAAAGTGTTTCCTCGAGATGTATAACCACGTTATCAGGCATAACGTCGCTGGCGATCGCGCTCGCGGCTTCCGACGGAAGCCGCTAAAGCTCGACAAGTCCTATATTCGTTGCGATCTCAGCGATAACGAATGGTCCGAGCTCATTGCCGAGGATGAAAAGAAAGTACGGAAGCAGCGCGCGGTCTACCGTCTCTGGCCGGACTTCGAACTGCAAGCCCATACTGACCGTTCAGTCGCCACGATCAAGGCGGACGCYGCAATGCGGTCGTTCAACGCAACCGGGGAAGGGATCGTCTGGGCCGTCATCGATTCCGGTATCGACGGTAATCACCCGCACTTCGGGCACCGCGCGACCCAGGCCGAGCTTGATGCGCATATCCTGCACGCGCAGGAAGTCGTCGGCCTGCACCGGTGCTTCGCAGAAATCGACCGCGACGGACAGGGCAAACTCGTGCTGTTGCCAGACCCGGACGACGACGAGAAGAGGACTCCCGCCGAACGCGAGGCACTACTCAACGAACATCGCACGTGGGCCATGACCGACGACTTCGGTCACGGCACACATGTCGCCGGCATCGTCTCCGGGCGCGCGCCATCGAATGCGGGGGTCGTGGTGTGCGAACGCCGTTTCAACGTGGACAAAAATGGAAACAAGGTCGACCAGTCGTATGCGGCGCGCCATCTCCCCGACAGACCCTGCGACCCACTCGGTACCGCCCTGCACGGCGTTGCGCCGCTAACCAAGATTGTCAGCCTGCGCGTCCTGGACAAGAACGGCAAGGGTCGCGCAAGCCAGATCATCAAGGCGCTCGAGTATGTCCGCGAAAAGCTGAACGACAACCCAAAGCTCATGCGTGTGCACGGCGTCAATCTGAGCGTGGGCTACGAATTCGACCCCGAGATGTTCGCATGCGGACAAAGCCCGTTGTGCAACGCGGTCAACCGGCTGGTCCAGGAAAGCGTGGTCGTCGTCGCTGCTGCCGGAAACACCGGATTCGGGACAGTCGCAGCATCCGTAGGCACCTCCAAGGTCGGCCTTTCAAACACCATCAACGACCCCGGGAACGCGGCCGATGCGATCACGGTGGGCGCTACGCACCGCGATTCGCCCCATACGTACGGCGTGTCCTATTTCTCGTCGAAGGGTCCCACTGCTGACGGCAGGCTCAAACCCGACCTGGTGGCGCCGGGCGAACGGATCACGTCCTGCGCGGCTGGAGCGAAATTGCAAAAGGCGCTCACCGGCCTGCCTGCCCCACCCGCTCCCGCGGCGATTGCCGCCGGCGCGGCCACGGTGGATACAGCCGGGGCCGATACGACTGGGACCGATACGACCGGGACGACCACTGCCGCGACGACCAACCCGGCCTACTACGTCGACGACAGCGGCACGAGCATGGCTGCGCCCCACGTCTCCGGAGCCGTGGCCGCGTTCCTGTCCATTCACCGCGAGTTCATCGGCAAGCCGCTGGAAGTGAAGCGCATCTTTCTCGACAGCGCGACGTCGCTCGGACGCGAGCAGTACTTTGAAGGTCACGGCATGGTCGACCTGATGCGCGCCATCCAACTTGTTTAGCGATCGATACGAACAACCCGGGAGATAATATGGCACTCGCAAAATTCGATGTCGAATTTGACCGCGATGGCGCGGTCTACGATCCAACGCAGCTACAAGCCGTGCTCGACGCGGTGGCGCAGGCGAGCGACGTCCTGCTCCTGTCGCACGGGTGGAACAACAATAAGGACGAGGCGGCGGAACTGTATCAAGAACTGACCGGCAACATCGAGGCGTGTCTGAAGGCCCCGTCGGTCGCGTGGGGAGACAGAAAGATCATGGTGGTGCAGGTCTATTGGCCGAGCAAGCGCTTCGACGACCCCGATCTGATACCAGGAGGCGGTGCCGCGTCGGTGGACGGCGGCGAGTCCACCAAGTCACTGGAAAAAATGCTCGACAACCTCACGATCGCACCGCGGCGGCTGGGGGAGAATACGCCCGATCCGGTCCGGGTCGAGATCATCGAGCGCGCCAGGGCCGCCATCTCCAAGCTTGACAGCGACGCGGGCAAGGCCGAGTTCCTGTCAGAGCTGCGAGCGCTCGTCGACGTCGGATCGGCGCACGACGACGACTGTTCAACCGAGTTCTTCACCGACAACGCCGTTGCCATTTTCGAACGGCTCAACGATGCAGTCCCTGCGCCGACCGGCCCGGCCGCCGGCGGCGGCGCTGCGGACGTAGACGCGGCGGGGGGCGCGGCCGGTCTTGGCGACATGTTCAATGGTGTCGTCGCGGCCGCGCGGCGTATCGCCAACTTTACGACCTACTGCGACATGAAGCAGCGGGCCGGCCTGGTCGGCCGTACCGGCGTGGCCAAGATGGCGATGCTCATCCGCCAAAAGGCTCCCCAGGCGCGCCTGCATTTCGCCGGCCACAGTTTCGGCGGCCGCGTGGTCACAGCTGCGGCAAGCGCGCTGCCGCCGGGCACCCCGGACGTCACGGTCAGCCTGCTGCAGGCCGCATTTTCACATAACGGATTCGCCAAGAAGGACGACGACGAGGACGTACCCGAGGGCGCGTTCCGATCGGTAGTCCAGGACTGGCGGGTATCGGGGCCGATCATCATCACGCATACGAAGAACGACCGCGCTGTCGGCATCGCGTATCCACTGGCGTCTCGTATCACCCGCGACAACGCTTCGGCAATGGGAGACGAAAACGACCCCTACGGCGGCATGGGACGCAACGGCGCGCAACATACCGCAGAAAAAAAGGAGAGCCCAAATACATTGGGCGACGCAGAAGCGGAGTACGACTTCATGAAGAGTGGCGTCTACAACCTCCGGTCCGATGATTACATTCACGACCACAGCGACGTGCGCAACGCGGCGGTTGCCAACGCGATCGTGCGCTGCATGCTTGCGATCTGAGCGGCGTGTCTGCCCTGCGTGGGCCCCGAAGGATAAAACCTATCAGTCGGGCCGGGCTCCTCAGGGGAGCACTGATGCCAGAGCGCCAGGGAAGCGCTTGTAATAACTTTTCGAAATTCAAGAAGGTGGCTGTTTCGGTCCACCAACCGAAGCGGCCTTCCGCAATTTCCAGCGTGCTCGGTGGAGCGCAAACCCGATTTTCATCCGAGACGGTATCGTCGGACCAAGAACCTCGACAGGTTCGCCCCTTTCGGAGGAGCGACCCATGACAACCACGCAACCGCCGCAAGTTGACATTGCCCTGGGCAAGTCAATGCCGGTCTTGTGTCCGACGATGGTATCAGGACTCGGGTGACCGCCTACCTAAAGACGCGCAAACCAGGCACCGGAGCATCATTGGAGTCAAGTGCATCGAGTCCCAAACTGGCCGCGCCCAGCGTCGATAATGCACGGGTTTATCTATTGGCAGGAAAAAGGGACAAAGCGAACGATTTTCCTCGCCTGAAGGAGGAATTAAAATCAGCAGGCTTTGCGCTGGTGGGTGCGCGTGTCAAGGAAGACGCTGGCCGGCCGGAACATCCGGAAATCCGTTATTTCAATGCCAGCGACAAGGCTCAGTCCGAGAAGATAGCTGAATTCATGCGGTTCTATTTGAACACTAATAATGTAGTGGCCAGCAAATCTGACGATCCAACGGCGAAAACCGGTTACATTGAAATTTGGCTTGGCCGCTAGTCGTGCCCAAGTGCGGGATACTCCCTGACTTGCAGGCTGGGGAGGATGTGTTGGCGCGTGATACCGCAACGCACGAAAACACGGTGCCAGTATCGACCCGGCTAACGCTGAACTCGCTCAGAACGCCAACCGTCCTTCGATCGAATCGTCGAGCGTCTTGCCAACGAGCGCCCCCACGGCAACCTTGGCACCCGCCACGAGATTGCCGTGCTTGTTGTCCCAGTAATACCCCGACTGCGGCGTAAACCGGATGACGCTGATGCGCGGATCGTCCTCCCCTTCCGTGAACCAGGTATTCAGCATCGGGTTCCACAGCTTGTGGATGCGGGCGCGGTCCTGCATCACGTCGGCACGGCCTTCCAGTTCCAGGAAGCCGGCGTGGGCGTCGCGCTGGAAGTACAGCTTGACGGCAGGGTTGGCGGCCAGCTCGTGGTTCTTGTGGCTGTCGTTCGCACTCAGGAACCACAGGTTGCCGACATCGTCCGTGTCGCGCACGCTCATCGGGCGCACGCCGTTCGTCGAGCCGGTCGCGCCGGCCGTGCAGAAGAAACAGGTGTCGACGTCGTTCACCATGTCCTTGACGCGCTTGATCGCATCGCGGCCGCTGAGGTCGCGGCGGTTGGCTTCGGGCTGGTTGCGGTTGATCGAATCCATGATCGTCTCCTCGGCCGGAATGGCCGTTGCGTGGGGCATCATCGGCCCCACCCTTGCCGTCGTCTGTGCGCGACCGCACGGCCCTTGGTACGCCTGCCTTATCCTGCCGGCGCGATGTTGTGGTTATAGCGGAACAGATTGTCCGGATCGTAACGCTGCTTCACCTGCACGAGCCGGTCCCAGTTCGGCCCGTACGCCTCGCGGATGCGTGAGCCCTCGTCCTGGGTGAGGAAGTTGATGTAGACGCTGCCGGCCGCGTGCGGCGCCACGGCGGCGAAGAATTCGCGTGCCCAGCCCACGCAGCGGGCGTCGTCGGCCGCCTCCAGCCAGCGCCCGTGCACGTTCATCGCATACGTCACGTTGCGGTGCGGATAAGCGGTGGCGTCCACCGCCGGCTCGTTGGCGCGGCCGCCGATCAGGCCCAGGAAGATCTCGCACTGCGGCGTCGGCACGCTGCCGGCGTAGCGCAGCACGATGTCGATCGCGTCGTCGGAGAGTGTCGTGAAGTTGTGCGACTTCCAGTAGTTGCGCGCGCCCGGCGCCAGCAGCGGGTCGAACGTCTTTTGCCACGCCGCGTACGGCACCGCGCCCACGTGCTCGCCCAGCACGGTGCCGAACGCGCGCACGGGCGCGAGCACGGGTTCCGCTTCGTCCACGGGGCGCGGCGAGAACACGGCCAGTGCGACGATATCCTGGCCGTGCACATCCGGCGGCAGGAACGGCAGCGGCGGCGCCTTGCGCAGCACGGCCCAGATGGAGACATCGTTGGGCAGCGTATCGACGTAGTCGCGGTAGCGGCGCAGCACCTCGCCACCCTGCGTGGCCGGGAACACGACCAGCCCGGCCGTGACGGCCGGCCCCACGGCATGCAGCGCGAACTCGAAGCACGTGACGACGCCGAAGTTGCCGCCGCCGCCGCGGATGGCCCAGAACAGGTCCGGTTCCTGGCGCGGGCCGATGTGGCGCCGGCGTGCATCCGCCGTCACGATCTCCGCGCCGACGAGGGAATCCACCGTCAGTCCCAGCATGCGCGACAGCCAGCCGAAGCCGCCGCCCAGCGTGAGGCCGGCCACGCCCGTCGTTGAATTGATGCCTAGCGGAACGGCCAGTCCGCAGGCCTGCGTCTCGTGGTCGACGTCGCCCAGCAGCGCGCCGCCGTCGACGTAGGCAAGGCACGCGTCCTGGTCGATACGCACGCCGCGCATGCCGGACAGGTCGATCACGAGCCCGTCGTCGCACAGCGCATTGCCGGCGATGTTGTGGCCACCACCGCGCACGGCCAGCGGCAGGCCATGGTCGCGTGCGAACGCGACGGCCGTGCACACGTCGGCCGTCCCGGCGCTGCGCACGATCAGCCCCGGACGCCGGGCTATCATCGCGTTCCAGATCTGGCGCGCACCGTCATAGTCCGCGTCGCCCGGCTGCAACAGCGCACCTCTCAGGGCGGCCCGCAGGCCGTCGACCACCTCGTTTTTCAAGCCCGTCATCGTCGCCTCCGCCTGTCGCCGCGGCATCTGCCGCCGTCTTTGCAGCATAGGAGACGACCCGCGATATACAAGGGCTGCCCACATGGAATGGAACCGAGCCGACCCGACTAGGCGTTTTGTACTGGGTCCCCCCCGACAAACAGGAGCTTCGCCTAGCAAAACAGTGACACCCGGCTGATGTAAGGGCATTTCCGGATCGATAGACTTTGTTCCATGGATTGACGCTAATCAAACAGTTGATCTGACCAGAATCAAACGAGGAGTGTATGAGATGAATGAGCTGGACGCCTTTCTCGAACTGACCAGGATGCTCGTCACGAACCCGCGGACGATCGTGCTGTTCACACTGCTGGTCGTGGCCGCCGTGTCCGACGTGCGCCACCAGCGCATCCCCAACTGGCTGACGCTGTCGGGGCTCGCATTCGGCCTGGTGTACAGCGCCTTCGTGCCGTTTTGGGGCCACCACGGCTTCCTGTGGGCACTGGCCGGCGCAGGCATCGGCTTCGGCGTGCTGTTCCCGATGTGGCTGCTGCAACTGACCGGCGCCGGCGACGTCAAGCTGATGGCGATGACCGGTGCCCTGCTCGGCCTGCAGGCGATCCCGCTGGCACTGATCGGCTCGCTGTCCGCCGGCGGCGTCTGCGCCATCGTGTTCGCGCTGCGGCATGGCAACCTGCGCACGATGCTGGGCAATATCCTGCGGATGGTGCACCTGGGCGGCATCGCGGTGGCGGCCGGCGTCCCGGTCCGCATGGCGACGACCGGCTGGGGTTCCGTGGGCAAGCTGCCGTACGGCGTCCCGATCGCCATCGGCACGATCACCACCGTCGTCGCCGCGCACTACGGTTTCCTTTGAACTCGATCCCCGGGTGACATCATGAAAAACATCAAGGCACTGTCCCTGCTGCTGCTGGCAGCCGTCCTCGGCCTCGTTGCGGCCGTCTATGCCAATAACTGGGTCGGCCGGCACACGAATGTCGCCGCCAACAAGGTGGTCGTGGCCACGGTCGACATCCCCGCCGGCAGCCGGCTCGAACCCGAGATGCTGACGACGATCGACTGGCCCTCTTCCGCGCTGCCCACCGGCGCCGTCACGGATCCGGCGCTGCTGAAGGCCCGTGTCGTCAAGCTGGACGTGGTGCGCGGCGAAGCCGTCATCGAGGGCAAGCTGGCCCCGGTCGGCACGATGGGCGGCCTGTCCGCGGTGATCGCCGAAGGCAAGCGGGCAATGACGGTGCGCGTCAACGACGTCGTCGGCGTGGCCGGCTTCGCCCTCCCCGGCAACTATGTCGACATCCTCGTCCACGCCCAGCGCGACGAAGGCAAGGGCGAGGCGAAACCGATCAGCAAGACCGTGCTGGAACACGTGCTCGTCCTGGCCGTGGCCCAGGAAGCCAGCCGCGACGACACCAAGCCGAAGGTCGTCAACGCCGTCACGCTCGAACTGTCGCTGGCCGATTCGGAAAAGCTCGACCTGGCACGCAGCATCGGCACCCTGTCGCTCGCCCTGCGCAACCAGACCGACGAAGCCACCGTCAACACTGCGGGCTTCACCCGTAACGATCTGCTGGGCGAGGCCAAGGTGTTCAAGGCGGCCGCGCCGGTCAAGATCGCGAAGCCGCAACCACAGCCGCAACCGGCCAAACCGGGCCACTGCGTGGAAGTCATCGAAATGCCGGATGGGTCGAGCAGGCTGAGCTGCTTCAACTGAACCGACACGAATACCAACCGGACAGGAGTCAACCGTGCGCCATACCGCCCTCACCACCCTGGCAGCCGCCGCGCTCTGCTGCGCCAACGCCAGCGCCGCGAACGCCGCCGCCGCCGCAACCAGGCCAGAAAGCGCCGTGCTGCGCCAGTGCAGCGCGACCCAGGTCGAAAAGCCGTCGTACGTCACGCTCGGCAAATCCACCGTCGTGATGCTGCCGTATTCCGTCGTCCGCATGGCCGTCGGCGGCGCCCAGCCCGGCCAGCGGACGGCCATGGCACAGCCGGCCCCATATCCCGCCCTGCCGGCCGGCCTGCAGGCACTCCAGCCGCCCGCACCGGCCGCGGCACAGGAACTGGACGGCGTCTCGGAAGTGCGCATCACGCTGCTGGCGCCGAACGAATTGTTCGTCCTCGGCCGCAAGGCGGGCTCGATGAACGTGATCCTGCAGGATGCGGAAGGACGCTGCCACGTGAAGGACATCATCGTGACCGTCGATCCGGAAACGCTGCAGTCGCTGCTGGCCGACCTGGTGCCGGAAGAACGCGGCATCAAGGTCAAGGCCGCGGAAAGCAGCCTCGTGCTCACCGGCGAGGTCAGCGACGCCGCGGTGCTCGACCAGGTGCTGGCGCTGGCGACTTCGTATGGCGACGGCAAGAAGGTCGTGAACCTGCTGCGCGTCGCCGGTGCCCAGCAGGTGATGC
>NZ_JBFUDR010000265.1:0-14419 GCF_056404615.1 Massilia sp. P2_C2
GCTTTCACACAGCGGTTTTTTTTTCAAGGAGTCCTCGTGCTGCCCATTCTTAAATTGATCGTCGATACCGCGGCCGGTGTGCTCGGCGGGGTCTTGCTTCTGCGTTTCTGGATGCAGGTGATCCGCGTGCGTCCGCCGGCTTCGGTCGCTCAATTCACGTTCACGTTGTCCGACTGGCTGGTGCGTCCGCTGCGCCGTCTCGTGCCGGGCATGGGTGGTTTCGACTGGGCCAGCCTGCTCGGCGCCTTCCTCGTCGTGCTCGCAGCGTCTTCGATCCTCCTGCTGGCCGGGACGAGCGGCCAGGCCGTCGTGCTGATCGCGCTGTTCCGCCTGCTCGACTGGATCCTGTACGGCTTCATGGGCCTGTTGATCATCGAGGTGATCTTCAGCTGGATCAATCCGCATGCGCCGCTGGCGCCGTTCGTCCACGCGCTCAACGCCCCGCTGCTGCGGCCTCTGCGTCGCGTGATCCCGCCCGTGGGCGGTCTCGACCTGACGGTGCTCGTGGCACTGATCCTCATCCAGATCGCGCAATACCTGCTGCGCCAGGTGTTTGTGGTGTGACCGCTAAAAACCTACTGCGCGTTGCAGGGCTGGCCTGCGATGCTCGCTGTACGTCAGTACAGCTGCGCTTCTCGGCCACCCCTGCTGCCGCTCGCGACGGTTTTTAGCGGTCATTTGGCGTTTCGAGAAAAACCAAACAGCAATCAAAAACAAAGCGCGCCGGTCCCATGAGGGACGGCGCGCTTTTTCATGGGTGTGCGGTCAGAAGCGGTAACCGAACGCCGCCTCGAACTGGTCCGCGATGCTCGCCGGCGTGAAGCTGTGGTTCTGGCCGCCCTGGTGGGCGATCTTGATGGACCCCAGCAGGCTGGCCAGGCGGCCCGTCGTGGGCCAGTCGAGATCGTTGGCGATGCCGTACAGCAGGCCGGCGCGGTAGGCGTCGCCGCAACCGGTCGGATCGACCACGCTGGCCGCCGGCACGGCCGGGATCTTGTGGTGCTCGCCCCCGGCGTAGATGTCCGAGCCCGCTTCGCCGCGGGTGACGATCAGCGCGTCCAGGCGCGACGCGACGTCCTGCAGGGTCAGGCCCGTACGGTCCATCACCATTTCGAATTCGTAGTCGTTGCAGGCGAGGTAGCTGGCCTGGTCGATGAAGGTCAGCAGTTCTTCGCCGTTGAACATCGGCAGCTGCTGGCCCGGGTCGAAGATGAACGGCACGCCCCGCTCCGCGCAGTCGCGCGCGTGCTTGAGCATGCCGTCGCGGCCGTCCGGGGCGATGATCGCGACGCGCAGCGGCAGGAAGTCGGCCAGGCTGTTCTCGTGCGAGAACTGCATCGCGCCCGGGTGGAAGGCGTTGATCTGGTTGTTGTCCAGGTCGGCCGTGACGAAGCACTGGGCCGTGTACGCGTGGGCGATGGTGCGGATCGCATTGGTGGCGAGGCCCTGCTGTTCCATGCGGTCGAGGTACTCGCCGCCGTCCTGGCCGATGGTGGCCATGATCAGGGGCTCGCCGCCCAGCAGCTTCAGGTTGTAGGCGATGTTGACGGCGCAGCCGCCGTATTCCGTGCGCAGCGTGGGCACGAGGAACGAGACGTTCACGCGGTGCAGCTGGTCGGCCAGCAGGGTTTCGCCGAAACGGCCGTGGTATTGCATGATCTTGTCGAAGGCGATCGAGCCGCAGATCAGCGAGGTCTTGGTCATTGGAAGCCTCAAGGATAGAAAACGAAAGTGTGGTAGCCGGACGGCTGCAGGCCGGCCAGCGTGAAATGCAGGGTGACCGGCTGCTCCGAGTGCGGGCCGAAACCGTTCGCCGCCGGCGTGCCGCGCGGCAGGTAGTCGGCGGGCGCCAGCACGCGGCGCAGCACCGGTTTGTCGTTGGCGTCGGTCAGTTCGAGCTCGATGCTGGGCCAGGCCAGCACGAGATTACCCTGGTTGCGCAGCAGCGTATTGAGCGCGTAAGTGTCCGGCCCCAGCGTGGTCAGTTCGCCCGTCTCGATGACGAGGTTCTCGACCTGCGCCGGCAGTTCCACGCGGCAGCCCAGCACGACGCAGGCCGCCTGCAGCACGGGTTTCATGGCCGGGTGCTGTACCGCCAGCACGTTGCGGAAGCCCAGGACCGCCTGCGCCAGCAGCGCGAGCAGCAGCGCGACGGCGCCCAGGGCCATCAGCACGCGCCGCGTGCGGCCCATGCGTTCCTGGCGGCGGCTGCGCTTGACGAATTCCGGTTCGTCGACATCGCCGTCGGCCGGCAGGCGCAGCTTCGGCGGCTCGATCTTCGTCGGCRTCAGCTTCGAGCGCCGTGCGCGTGCTTCGGACGCGCGCGCGGCCTTGCTGCGTACCGGTTTCACGGGCGGGATCATGGCCGGGGAAGGCGCGGACGGTTCGCTCGCGGCCGATGCGCGCAGGGGCAGGGCGGCGGGCGGGATGTCATCGGTCGATGCGGCGGCCGGGCGCATGCCGGGTTCCACCGTGGATGCCGGCGGCGGCACGGAGACTGCCGGCTCGGGCTCGGGCTCGGGCTCCGGTGCAGGTTGCGGCTCCGGTTCCGGTTCGAAATCCGGCAGTGGCTGGGCGACGATCTCCTCGTCCACCGGCAGGCTGAAGCTCGGCTCGATGCGGCCGGCGGGCGCAAATGCGCTGGCC
The DNA here is from genome assembly GCF_056404615.1 of Massilia sp. P2_C2. NCBI lineage: Bacteria > Pseudomonadati > Pseudomonadota > Betaproteobacteria > Burkholderiales > Oxalobacteraceae > Massilia > Massilia sp. P2_C2. The sequence continues at coordinate 2,647 of NZ_JBFUDR010000265.1, forward strand.
GCAGGCGGTTCCGGCGGCGGTGCCGTGGCGACGTCCACGGGCGGTTCGGCGACGGGCGCCTGCGCGGCCTCGGCGGCCGGGGCATCGACGACGGCCTCCAGGCGCGGCTCCACGCGTCCGGCCGGCGCATACGCGGCCGCGGACGGCGGGGCATTGGGGGATTCGATGTCGACCGGCCCGGCTTCGACCACCGGAACCGCCTGCGTGGCGGGTGCCTCGTCCTCCGGCTCGGGCGCGCGTGCGCCGCCCGGGCGCCAGACGTGCGCGCGTGGCCCCGGAGCGGCAGGTTCGGGCTCGGCGGCAGGCTGCGTCTCGTCCGGCGTCACGGTCTTCGGCAGGATGCCGAGCGGATCGAAGGTGTGGTCGAAATCGAGGGTGTAGACGGGCAGCGTGTCGACGCCGGCATCGTCGGCATCTTGCGGCGGAGACGGCGGGACGGGCGGCGTGTCCGCGGGGGCGGGCACGGCCGGCTTGTCCAGGTCGATCAGGTGGGCGTTGCCGTCAAAGATGCGCTGGCAGGCGCCGCAGCGGACGATGCCGCCGCGGAGCTTGAGCTGGTCCGCGGCGACGCGGAACGTGGTGTGGCAATGCGGGCACTGGGTGGCGAGCGCCATGCCTTATTTGCTGCCGTCGGCAGTCGCACGAGGCTCCGGTGCATTCTCTGCGCCAAGCTGACCGTGCAGGGCGACCCAGCCGTCCAGCTCGGCCCAGACGCCCAGCTTGATGAAAGGCGCGTAGGCGGCGGCCACTTCCTCGGCCTGGCGCGCGAGCACGCCCGACAGGATCAGCGACCCACCGTCGGCCACGCGGCCGGACAGCATCGGCGCCATCAGTTTCAACGGGCTCGACAGGATGTTCGCGACGACGATGTCGAAGCGTTCGTTACCATGCCTGGAGGCGACGAAGTCGTCCGGCACGTAGAAGTCGATCTCGCAGCGGTTGCGTTCGGCGTTCAGCCTGGCCGATTCGATGGCCTGCTCGTCGATGTCGACGCCGGTGACGTCGGCCGCACCGAGCTTTTTCGCCACCATCGCGAGGATGCCCGAGCCGCAGCCGTAGTCCAGCACGGATTTACCCGGTGCCGGATGGGCTTCCAGCCATTCCATGCACAGGCGCGTGGTCGGGTGGCTGCCGGTGCCGAAGGCGAGGCCAGGGTCGACTTCCAGGATCAGCGCGTCGGGATCCGGTGCTTCGTGCCAGCTCGGCACGACCCAGATGTTCTTGCCGATATGGATCGGTTCGAACTGGGATTGCGTCAGGCGCACCCAGTCGGCATCCGCGACGGCGCGCGTCGTGAACGCGGGCGCCTGCGCGAGGCCGATGGCCGCCGCCGCTTCCGCGACGATGGCGGCCTGGTCGGCATCCTCGTCCGTCAGGGCGACGACGCGGCTGTGGTCCCAGGCAGCTTCCCTGGGGACCATGCCCGGTTCGCCGAACAGCGGCTTTTCCGCGTCCGTGCCTTCGTCCGCGTCTTCCACCGAGACCGACAGCGCGCCCGCTTCCATCAGGGCATCAGAGAGCCCCTCGGCGTGCTCGCGTGCGATCTCGATCATGACTTCGATCCAACTCATAGGTCAGCCTTAGAGTCTGCAGCCTCGGCCTTGGCGCCGATCGCGCCATCCTTCGGCAGGTCCGGCTTGTGGGCCAGCTTCTGCTCCAGGTAGTGGATGTTGGTGCCGCCCTCGATGAAGCGGGCGTCGACCATCAGTTCGCGGTGCAGCGGGATGTTGGTCAGGATACCCTCGACGACCATTTCCGACAACGCGATCTGCATGCGGCGGATCGCCTGGTCGCGCGTGGCGCCGTAGGCGATGACCTTGCCGATCATCGAATCGTAGTGCGGCGGCACGTAGTAGCCGGCGTACGAATGCGAATCGACGCGGATGCCGGGGCCGCCAGGCGGATGCCAGCCGGTGATGCGGCCCGGCGACGGGGTGAACTTGAACGGGTCTTCCGCGTTGATGCGGCACTCGATCGCGTGGCCCGACAGCATGATGTCGCGCTGGCGGAAGCGCAGGCGCTCGCCGCAGGCGATGCGGATCTGTTCCTGCACGATGTCGATGCCGGTGATCATTTCGGTGACCGGGTGTTCGACCTGGACGCGGGTGTTCATCTCGATGAAGTAGAACTCGCCGTTTTCGTACAGGAATTCGAACGTGCCGGCGCCGCGGTAGCCGATCTTGCGGCAGGCTTCGGCGCAGCGGTCGCCGATCTTCTCGATCAGCTTGCGCGGGATGCCCGGTGCCGGCGCTTCCTCGATCACTTTCTGGTGGCGGCGCTGCATCGAGCAGTCGCGCTCGCCCAGCCAGACGGCCTGCTTGTGCTCGTCGGCGAGGACCTGGATTTCCACGTGGCGCGGATTCTCCAGGTATTTCTCCATATAGACTTCCGGGTTGCCGAACGCGGTGCCGGCTTCCGTCTTGGTCATCGCGACGGCATTCAGCAGCGCGGCTTCCGTGTGCACGACGCGCATGCCGCGGCCGCCCCCGCCGCCGGCGGCCTTGATGATGACCGGGTAGCCGACGCGGCGCGCGGTCTGGATGATTTCCTTCGGATCATCGGGCAGGGCGCCGTCCGAGCCCGGCACGCACGGCACGCCCGCGCGGATCATCGCCTGCTTGGCCGAGACCTTGTCGCCCATCAGGCGGATCGATTCCGGACGCGGGCCGATGAACACGAAGCCCGATTTTTCGACGCGTTCGGCGAAGTCGGCGTTTTCCGACAGGAACCCGTAGCCGGGGTGGATCGCTTCCGCGTCCGTGACTTCGGCCGCGCTGATGATCGCCGGCATGCTCAGGTAGCTCTGCGCCGATTGCGCGGGACCGATGCAGACGGACTCGTCGGCCAGTTTCACGTACTTGGCGTCCTTGTCCGCCTCGGAGTGCACGACGACCGTCTTGATGCCCATCTCGCGGCAGGCGCGCTGGATACGCAACGCGATTTCACCACGATTGGCGATAAGAATTTTTTCAAACATGGTAAGTTCGGTGTTTCTTTGAGTGCCGGCGACATGCCGGGAGGGCGCGGTCGGACGACCGCGCCGGAGACGTTAGCCGATCACGAACAGCGGCTGGCCGAATTCGACGGGCTGGCCGTTTTCCACCAGGATCTTGGTGACGGTGCCGGAGAGGTCGGCATCGATTTCATTCAGGAGCTTCATCGCTTCGATGATGCACAGGGTATCGCCTTCCTTCACGGTCGAACCGACTTCCACGAAGGCCGGGGCGCGACTTCCACGAAGGCCGGGGCGCCCGGTGCCGACGAGCGGTAGAACGTGCCGACCATCGGCGACTTGACGACGTGGCCGGTCGGCTCGGCCGGTGCTGCCGGCGCGGCGACGGGGGCGGYGGCCGGGGCATGCATGGCCGGTGCCGAGAATTGCTGGACGCCTTGCTGCGGCACCATGACCATCTGATTCTGCGGGATTGCCGAGGACTTGACGATGCGGACCTTGCTTTCGCCTTCGGTCACTTCGAGTTCGGCGATATCCGACTCGGCGACGAGGTCGATCAGTGTCTTGAGTTTTCTTAGATCCATGTGAAACCCCTTGGAATTATTTGTTTAAGAGCATGCGGCGCGTCGGGTGGTGCGCACTTACGCGCGGAATGCGTGAAGTTGTCGTAGATTAACGCTGTTTCAGCGCGAAGTCGATGGCAAAGCGATATCCATCAGCTCCCAGTCCGCAGATCGTGCCTTGCGCGATCGCCGACAAAAAGGAGTGGTGCCGAAATTCCTCGCGCTTGTAAATATTAGAGATGTGTACTTCCACGAAGGGAATGTCCACGCCTGCCAGCGCATCGCGCAGCGCCACGCTGGTATGGGTCAATCCACCCGGATTGATGACGATCGCATCGATGCCCTCCTGGCGGGCAGCGTGAATACGGTCGATCAGCGCACCTTCATGGTTACTCTGGAAACAGGCGATCTCCGCCCCGGCTGCTTGTGCCTGGGCGGTGGCGGCCTGCTCGATGTCGGCCAGCGTTGTCGCGCCGTACACCGCAGGCTCACGCGTCCCCAGTAAATTCAGGTTGGGGCCATTGAGCAGCAGTAGCTTTTTCGCCATGTTTAACCGTCTGTTTTGCCCGAAAGACAGGCATTTTGCCGTCAACGTTACGTGTTGGCAAGCGATATAAAGAAGTCCGAAAAGAAATGAACGACCGTTCGCCTGACCTATAACCTGGCCAGGTCGGCGCGCAGCTGATCGAACTTCAGACGGCCCAGGTAAGTCTTGCGGACCTGCCCATCTGCGCCGATCAGCACGGTAAATGGCAGCCCGCCGTTCGCGTTGCCGAGGCCACGCGCCAGGTCGGTGCCTCCCATGCCGCCTACGTACAATGGGTAGGAAATCTTGATTTTGCGGGTAAACTCGGCGAGGTTGGTGGGGGAATCGATGCCGATGCCGATCACATTGAAGTGCTTGCCACCATCCCCGGCGGCCAGTTCGGACAGTTCCGGCATCTCCGACACGCAGGGTGCGCACCACGATGCCCAGAAGTTCACGAGCAGCGGCTTGCCCTTCCACTGGGCCAGCGGTTGCGGCTTGCCGGCCAGGTCGTTCAGCGAAGTCGCATACAGGTTCGCGACGGCCGTGTGCGGACGGCCGTCCGCCGGCGCATACGTCGTCGTCAGCGGGCCTTTTGCATCCTGCTTGACGCCGGCGATGGCGCCGAGCACGGTGAAGGCGGCGGCCAGGATCACATAGCCGGCCAGGTGTTTTTTATTCATCTTGTTCAAGCGATTCGTTATTCATCAGGGCACGCAGGCCGGCCGCGTCGACCCGCTGCAGGCGCCCGTCTGCACGCGGCTTCAATGCGCCCCGCAGGTCGTTCATTTCATACAGCTCGGCGTGCACCATTTCCTTTTGCCACATGAAGCTTACCGTTTCGACGGGATTGTGGCGCCCCCCCTTGAAGTGGGGAGTTTCAGAAATATCAATATTGACGTTGCGGTTCAGGAGCCAGATTTCGACGTCCTTGGCGCTGTCGGCAAACAGTTGCAGGTGGATGTCGTCATGTTCGCCTGCCGTTCCATTCAGTACGGCACCGGTCAGATAGGGGCGGAAGTCGGCCAGCTGCTCCATCACCTCGAGGGCCGTGCTGCGCAGATGGCGGATGCGCACGGCCTGGGCCGGGCCCAGGAACAGGGCCTGGTAACGTCGAACTTCGTCTTCAACCTGGAGATTGTCCGGCAGGGAATTCGGGGACGGACGATCCACGCCGAGCACCTGGCGCGCCGCCTTCGTCTTGGCCGTGGCGTAATCCGCGCCATCCTGGGCGATCATGCGGGCGGCCGCCGCGGCGATGCGCGCGCGCACCTGTTGGAGGTCGTCAGTTGAATTGGGCATCATACCCTCGATCATACCCTCGAACGGAAATGGGCATCGCGTCGGTGCCTTCCGGAAACCCGGGCGTCACTGGCCCGGAGCGCCGTTCCGATGCGCCTCGACCATTTGCAGCACGGCCTTGGACTGATAGCGCTTGGCCAGTGCGCTCAACTGGTTGGCGAACGGACGATAACGTTCGCCAAGTTCGGCCAAGCGCTCGACGTGCGCCACGATCGCCTGCATATTGCCCACCCTGGCCAGCCGGTACAACAACTCCATCTCTTCCGCCGGCGGCGTCACGACGGGCTCTCCGTCCGGCGGCGCTTCCGTTCGCGTCACGCCATGGATCCATTCGAGTCCCAGCAGACTCTCTATCTGCCCCAGCAGCTCGTCCACGTCGAGCGGCTTGGGGAGGAAGGCGTTCATGCCGGCCGCCAGGCATTGTTCATTGTCACTGTCCGATATGCTCGCCGACAGCGCGATGATCGGCACTTCCGCGAACTCTTCCTGTCGACGCAGCCTGCGTGCGACTTCCAGCCCGTCCAGCTTCGGCATGGCGATGTCCATCAGGATCAGGTCGGGCCGCAGGCGTTGCGCCATCTCCAGCCCGTCCTCGCCATTGGCCGCCTCGACCACGTCGAAGCCGAGCGACACCAGCAGGTCGACCACCACCGCCCGGTTCTCGGGAATATCGTCGACCACCAGCACCTTCCTGCGCGCGCCCGCGTAGCCGGTCACGATCGCCGGGGGCGCCGCCGCCGCCGCTGCGTGCAGCGGCGGCGCCTGGATGTCGAAGCGGAACGTACTGCCCTGGCCGACCCGGCTGTCGACCTCGATCTCGCCACCCATCAGGCGCACATATTGCCGGCTGATGGCCAGGCCGAGGCCGGTGCCGGCCAGGTGCCGCCGCACGTCGCCGGCCTGCTCGAACGGTTCGAAGATGATGTCCAGTTGGTCGGGGGCAATGCCGATGCCGGTGTCGCGCACTTCAAAGCAGAGCCGGTCCGGCGGCGCGAAGCGCACTTCAAGCGTGACACTGCCGTCGTCGGTGAACTTGATGGCATTGGACAACAGGTTGAGCAAGACCTGACGCAGCCGCTTTTCGTCGGCCAGGACCCAGATTGGCAGGTCGGAAGGAAGGTCGCACACCAGTTGCAACCCCTTTTGCGCGGCTTTCACGCCCACGATGTCGACGATGGTCTGCACGAACCGGACCAGCGGAATGTCGGCCGGGTAGAGTTCCATTTTGCCGGCTTCGATCTTGGCCATGTCCAGGATATCGTTAATGAGGGTCAGCAAATGCTCGCCGCTCTTGCGGATGATGTCGATCCCGGCGAGCTGCCGTTCGCCCAGCGCCGGGTCGCGTTCCAGGACCTGGGSATAGCCGAGGATGCCGTTCAGCGGGGTGCGCAATTCATGACTCATGTTCGCCAGGAAGGCGCTCTTGGCGAGGCTGGCCGCCTCGGCGGCCTGGCGCGCCTGGCGCTCAGTCTCGGCCTGTTTGCGCTCGGTGAGGTCCAGCACGAACGCCACGCCCTCGTCCGGGGAGTCGTCGAACAGGACGGCGCCGACCAGCACCGGGAGACGGGTACCGTCCTTGCGCAGGAATTCTTTTTCATAAGGCGTGCTCGTCCGGGTCGCGCGCACTTCCGCCAGCTTTTGCTCGTCGATCGCCTTGTATTCCGGCAGCGTCATCCGTTCCCAATGCACTTTTCCATCCGCCAAGTCTTGCCGCGTATAGCCGACCATCTGCAGGAACGCCTCGTTGGCGTCCGTGATGCTCCCGTCCATGCCCCAGAAAACGATGCCGATGATGTTGGAATCCACCAGGCGGCGGATCCGGGCTTCGCGCGCCTGCAGGCTGGCATAGAGCGTCGCGTTTTCCAGGGAAATGGCGGCCTGGGAGGCGAGCAGTTCCAGGAGGGCGAGCTGGTTATGGGTAAAGGCCCGCGGCACCAGGCGGTTTTCCAGATACAGGATGCCGACCAGGATCGTCTGCTTGGTGAGAGGGATGCACAGGATCGACCTGGGCATCTGCGCGTGGAAATACGGGTCTTCGGAAAAGAGGTGTGGTGCCGCCGCGTCGTCCAGCAGGATGCTTTCACGTACCCGCGCCACGTAGCGCAGCAGCGATTCGGGTAAAGCTCCCAGGTCTGCCGGGGCCGGCCGGAGGGCGATGTCGATCGCGTCACGCGTGCTGGTCGCCTCGGCTTCGACCCGGAAACCGTCTGCCGCCGGCAGCAGGAGCAGGCCGCGGTCGGCGCCGGCATGTTCGACGGTCATCCGCATCAGGGTTTCGATCAGGGCGGGGAGCACGATTTCCCGCGACACGGCCTGGGAGGCCTTCACGATCGTGGCGATATCCAGTTGCCGGTTGGACGTGTCGATGGGCGCCAGTGCCGGCGCCGGCGACCAGTTGCCGGCGGCGTGGGCATGGCGCCGGTCGAGCTGGTCCACCTTGCCGTCCGCGCCGTAGCGCACATAGCACGCGCGGGCCTGYCGCAGATAGGTATACGCGATCTCCGCGAAATCGCGTGACCGGTAGAAATCCGCTGCGAGTTCGTAGGCCAGGGCTTCGATATGCATGAAGCCTTGCTCGCGTGCCGCGGTAATCGCGTCCTCGTAGTGGCGCATCGCCTCCATGTCGCGCTGCTCGATGCGGGCGATTTCGGCGGCGACGAGAGCGGCGCGGTTCCCGAAGTTTTCCGGACAGTTCGCCGCCCAGATGGTGAGTTGCCGGTGGTGTGCGGCGAGCGCCTCCCGCAGCGCGGGCCGCTCGTCGGGGGGCGCTGTATCGTAACGGGCCGCGCTCGCCAGCGCGCGAAAGAAGTGATATTCGGACAGGTCGATAAAGGAGGGGATGGTCCAGAGCAGCGGGTGCGCGTGCGTTGCCGCGTCGAGGGCGCCCGCGGCGTCGCCGTAGAAGTAGCGGATCTCCATCGTGCGGATCCAGTAGGCGCAGTGTGAGACGGCCACGTGCGGCTCACGTTCGAGGTGCTGCCGGAATTCTTCCTCGGTGCATTCCACGTTGCCGGCCAGGCGGAACTGCTGCGGCAGTCCGCGCAGCGCGCGCATGCACATCAACTGGGTATTCATCGTGGCGATGACCAGGCCGAACCGGGCCTTCTGCGCGAAGCCGAACAGGTGCTCGGCCTCCTGCTGGACTTCGCCGAGGCGGGCACCCTCCGCGAGCCGCAGCGCGATCAGGCAGTTGCAGCAATACGAGGCATACACCAGGTTGCCACTCTCGCGGGCCGCGTCGAAAGCGCGGCGGATGGCATCGATGCCGACCCGCACGTGGCGCACCCACTGGCTGATCAGGCACCCGAATCCCAGATAGGTTTGCGCTTTAAAACGCTGCAACCCGCGTTGTTCGAGCAGGTCCAGGCCGAGCTTGCCGAACCGGTAGCCGCGCTGGTAGTCGCCGAAGTGCGGGCCCAGGACCATGCCCACGACGATATAGGCGAGACAGGATGCGTCGCAGTTGCCATGCTCCATGCTGATGTTCGCCATGCGTGCGCCGATGAGGCAGAGCAGATTCTCATCCGTGTGCAGCGCCGGCCCCTGGCCCCACATGAGGACTTCGAGTGCGCTCCGCCATGGCGCTTCGGCCATCAGCGGCAGGTCGATGAGATCCTCGATGGCGCGGCTGCCGATCCGCTGCCACATCGTGTCGAATTCGCGCCGGACGTCGTCGTCGGTCGGGTGCGGCGACCAGGCTATGCCGAGGCGGCGCAGATACTCGATCACCGCCGCGACACTGCGGTCCGGCCGGTCCAGTATCGCATACAGCGCGGTCTGGGCCGAGGCGACGGCGGCCGCGTCCACGAGGCCGGCCGCGCGCTGCGCCAGCAGCGCCAGCCGTTCCTCCGCCGCGGCCGTCCGGCCGCTCAGGGATTCGCATTCGGCCCGGCCCAGTTCGAGGGCGAAGGTCAGTTCGTAGCGATTGTCCCAGCAGTCCGGCGCGAGCAGATCGCAGCCGGCGCTGAAAAATACCAGCGCGGACGCGTAGGCGGTCGCCGCCTTGGAACGCTTGCCGGCCATGAGATTCAGTTCGGCCAGGCGCGCCTGCTCCGCGGGCGATGTCATCAGGGCGGCGCCGCGGTTGAGCTGGTTCACGATTTCGAAAATGTTTTCCGCCAGCGCGTCCGGCGGTGTATGGTCCAGCAGCAGGCGTCCGATGTGCAGGTGTGCCGCCGGCCGTTCGGGTTCGGGAATCAGCGAGTAGGCCGCTTCCTGGACGCGATCGTGGAGAAAGCAATACGTGCCGTCGCGCCGCCACACGAGCCCGACGCGGTGCGCCTCCCACAGCGCCTGGTGGCTGGCCTCTTCCGGCTCGCCCCGCAGCATGGCGAGCGTGGCGACGTCGCCGGCGTTGCCGAGGCAGGCGAGCTGGCGCAAGGCGTCCTGGGTCACGGCGGGCAGGCGGGCCAGTTTTCCGACCAGGAGTTCCACGACATTGTCCGTGTAGCCCTTGGCGCGGATGCGCTCGATATCCCAGGTCCAGGCAGCCTTGCGCGCATCGAATGTCAGCAGTCCTTCTTCGTGGAGTGCGATGAGAAACTGGATCGCGAAGAATGGATTGCCGCTGGTTTTTGCGTGGACCAGTGCCGCCAGGGGTTCGACGGCGCGGCGCGTGCGATGCAGGGAGTCGGCCAGCATGTCGGTCACGCTGGCCACGGACAGCGGAGCAAGATTGACTTCCGTCACGCTGGCGCCGGCGCGCCGGATCGCATCCAGTCTCAGCATGAGAGGGTGGTCAGGGCCGACTTCGTTGTCCCGGTAGGCGCCAACCAGCAACAGGTAATGCACGTCCTCTTCGCTGATCAGGTCATGCAGCACACGCAAGGTCGCCGCATCCAGCCATTGCAGGTCGTCGAGGAACAGGACGAGGGGGTGTGCGGACTGGGCGAATACGCAGAGAAATTTCTTGAACACCCTTTGAAACCGGTTCTGGGCATCCATCGGCGGCAGTTCCGGCACGGGGGCCTGCCTGCCGAGGATGATTTCCAGTTCCGGGACCAGGTCGACCATCAGCTGGCCGTAAGGATCGACCGCCTTCAGCAGCGCCTCGCGCCAATGGCCCAGTTCCGCTTCGCTCTTGCCCAGCAGGCGGTGCACGAGGGTCTGGAACGCCTGGGCGAGCGGCGCATAGGGAATGTCCCGTTTATATTGATCGAACTTGCCGGACGCAAAAAAGCCGCGGGGCCCCACGATCTCCCGCTGCAACTCATTGACCACCGCCGATTTGCCGATCCCCGCATAGCCGGAGACCAGCGCCAGCGCGCTGTTGCCGGTCCTGACCACCTGTTCGAAAGTGTCCACCAGGGTCCGCACCTGGGTTTCGCGCCCGTAGAGCCGTTCCGGAACACGCAGCCGTTCGGAGACATCCCGGCTGCCGAGCCGGAACGACCGGATCTTCCCCTGGGATGCCCAGCTTTCCTGGCAGCGCTGCAAGTCTGCGATGAGGCCGGCCTCCGACTGGTAGCGCTCCTCGGGCATCTTGGCGAGCAGCTTCATCACGATGGCCGAGACGGCTTCCGGCAGGCCGGGCACTCTTTCGGCGGGCGGGACGGGTTGGCGGGCGATGTGGCTGTGGATGCTTTCCAGCGGGTCGAGGGTGGGGAACGGCAGCTCGCCCGTGAGCATGCGGTAGAGGATGATGCCCAGCGCGTAAAAATCGCAGCGGGCGTCGACCGAGCGGTTCATGCGGCCCGTCTGCTCCGGCGCCAGGTAGGGCAGGGAGCCGGCGATGATGTCGGACGGTTCCAGGACCTGGTGTTCGAAGGGCACCCGGGACGCGCGCCCGAACCCCAGCAGGCGGACCTTTTCCTCTGCTACGAGGACGTGGGCGGGAAGAAGATCCTTGTGGATCAGGCCGCGGGCATGGACCTGGCCGAGCGCGCTCGCCAGCGGGATGGCGAGCGCCAGGGTGGTGGCCACGTCCAGCGCGGTACCGAGTAGGCTTTCGAGCAACTCGCCGCCGGGATCGTCGAGGAGCAAGGTGAGCCGGCCCGCCTCATGCACCAGGGCGCGCGGCCGCACTGCCCAGGCGGGATCGAGTTCCGTCCTCAGCGCATACTCACGTTCCAGGCGGGCAAGCGTCGCGGCTGCCGGATGCTCGTCGAGGGCCGCCAGCATCAGGAAGGAGGTGGCGTCGCCGGCAAATCCCCGATAAATGGCCAGTTCGCCATCGTGGCCGAGGATGTCCAGGGACTTTTTCTGAAACCTGGTCATTTCAGTTGCCCCAGCACGCGGGAGAAAGCCCGGATCCGCAGCCTGGCGGATAGCCCGGAATTCTTCTCGAACGTACAAAATAATTGAAAACAATTATATAGGCAGGTGCGTCCGCCGTACTGCTTAGAAAGTGCGAGGAATGTGGCGTTTGGTAGAATCGCGTATTCGCTTCCACCGACACCTTATTTCGGCACGTCATGCACATCCATATCC
>NZ_JBFUDR010000266.1:0-8668 GCF_056404615.1 Massilia sp. P2_C2
GAGCAGTAACGATTCCTATACCAATTTTGCGACGCTCCTGCTTCCCGTTGGGCAGCACCACCATTGCCATTGTGTCAGGAATCGCACCTTGAACGGCGGAAGGAGGAACAACAAGTGCAGCATCACGCTTTTCGAGGATAATCCGTACCCCTGCGGACATTCCCAAACGCACCAGTTGGCGATATTGAGCGGGAACGGAATCCAGCAAGCCGGTTATCAAATAGGACACTGATCCAGGCCCACTATCTGGTGTCGCTTCGCCGGCGACCGCCACAATGATACCGCCGAGTGGGATTGGAATGGCCGGAAAAGTCAATTCGATTCGCTGGCCTTCGCGGATACGCCCAGCGTCGATTTCATCTACCTTCGCGATCACGGACAAGCGCTTCATATCAGCAATTGCGAATAGGCTCTGGCCGCGTGTGACGCTCGCGCCAACCGCAAGCGATAAACCGCGGTCCTGTCGAACGGGCGCTGCAATTAATGTGCCTGACCGCGGCGCCGCCAATGTGGCTAGCGCAAGCTGCCGACGAGCCAAGCTCAAGCGTTCTTTTGCATTTTGATACTCGATTTGCGCGACCCTCTTGTTTGCCGCAGAGGCTTGCTGGCGAACGGCTCGCAATTCGTCATTTGCCCCAGCCAGCGTTTGCTCATCGTTGCGTATCTGCTGACGAAGACCATCCAGCTCGCTCCGAGGAACAATACCTTCGGCGTATAGCGCTTCAGTTTCAAGCAGTTTTCGCCGATTATCGGAAGCTGTCGCAAGTGCTGCTGCCTGTGCTCGCTGCGCGCGGGTGTAGTCGAGGCTGGCGTCAAAACCAGCAAGCAATTGATAAGCCTGGGCAGCCTTCAGTTCAGCGGCTTCCATTTCACGAATTCGCTGGATCAGCCCAGAGGTATCGAATACGACAAGGGGCTGACCTTCAGTAATACTCTCTCCAAGTCGAACCGGAAGCTTCTTGATCGTAGAATCGAAAGGAACGGTGACTTCGATAATATCGGCAGCCCTGATCGTCCCGGAAACGGTAATGGCCTGTTCAAGTGGCTGGATTTGCGCAATCGAGGTGGAAGTTGCAGTTTCCGATGTCTGTGCAGAACGTTCACAGACATACAGGATCAGCGCCGCAACGACGACAGCTGCACCCATCGCAAGAGGTCGTTTACGTACGACTAATCGTTCAAATCGATGTGCCATGTATCAGTCGTCGTTCCTAGTTGCTGGTCAAGTATGGTGAGTCCGTTAAGGTAGCCGACAGTTGCCGACAGCTGCTGGGTTTCCGCATTCCTCAACACAGCTTCGAACGACAGGACTTAAAAATTGGAAGCGCGTCCCGCTTTCAGCTTGGTCCGGGAGAGCGCCAAGGCCTGCTTTGCAAGATCGTGAGCCCGGACCGCCACTTGCAGTTGGAGCCAGTTCGATTCGACCTGTGCGACACTATCGCGTATGTCAGATTCCACTTGTTGGGAAATCTCTTGAAGCATCAGCTCGCCCGTTTGGACGGTGGTATTAGCGACGACTTCTGCCTGTTTAAGCAAGGAATTGTTGAGTGGGATTGTTAATCGTAACCCGATGGAACTGGAGGTGCCGCTCCCGTTTGCTGAACGATTGGTGCCGGGAATGCGGTTATCAGTCACTGTTCCCACAGCCGATACATCCCACAGACGATTGTCGCGAGCCAGAGTTAGGCCGAGCCGCGCTTGCTCGACCGCCTTCTCCTGGGTTAAAAGTTCTACCCGATGGGTCCGCGCGATCGTGACCAAACGATCGAGATCGAGTTTAACCGGTACCGTTGATAGCGAGTCCAATTTACCCAATCGGGTATGAAGGTCGAGCRCGAGCAGGCGAAGAAGCGCCAAGCGTGCTGCGTCAACGCTCCGCTGTGCCTGCAATAGTGCAAGCTCCTGATTCGCAATATCCGCCTCATTTTGGACGAGATCGGCCGATGCCATCCGCCCTGCAGTGACAAGAACACGATTCACGTCGAGCTGTTCGCGTGAGCGCGTTAGCGAATTACGCGCGAGTTCCACCTGATCGCGCGCCTGGATCAAATTACGATAGGCTATGACTATTCCGGTAATGATCCCGTTAATCGTGTTGCGAACATTGAGGCGGTTGATGTCTTCGTGGAGCTGAGCCACGCGAACGGGGATCGTGTTTATTGCAATCCCGGCTCCTCTCAACAGAGGTTGAGTAACTGAAAAGGTGCGAGCTTGACTGAAACCGCCAACGCCGCTTTGTGTACCTGTACTGGTATCCCAGGAATAATTGATAATGGCGCCAGTGGGGACAAGCCATGTGCCGTTCGCCCCCAGCGAGGTAACGCGATCATTGACATTGAAATTTCGAGTTGAGCCAACTGAGCCATTTATATTGGCCGAGGGCACGAAGCGCTGCTGTGCAACCCATAGATCATAGCGCTGCGCAATGCGTTGCACGTAGAGGCTGCGGACTGTCCGGTTGGACCGCAAGCCGAGCGCAACAGCATCAGCCATAGTAAGATCAAGGGAATCCCCTGTTCCTGAGGTACCGATATTGGTACTGCCAGAGTCTCCCTTGGAGATAATGTTAAAGTGCAAACAATCAACGCGAAAACGAAATAATATACGCGGTACTTCACGTACGTGCCTCCGATACTCTACTTACCACCCTGGCATTGGCGGATGCGTGCAACCCAGGGCCTTAAGCGGCCGCCACAATATCCAGTCATTACAATCAGCTTGTGCGGTAATCCGCTTCCGATTTCGACCCTCATACCTACTCGGCCCGGAGTGCCACAACCGGATTGACACGTGCCGCCTGCAAAGCAGGATAGAGTCCAAACAGGATGCCAACGAGGCTGGCCAGCACGGCCCCTAACGGAAGTTGAGCTGCCGGCGCGATAAACATCCATCCCGAATGGTAAGCAAAAGCAGCCGCTATCGCCGTCCCCAGCACCGTACCTATCAGACCGCCACTCAGGCCGAGGATCCCTCCTTCCACAACGACGACAAGCATGATATCGGAAGGCGTAGCGCCAATCGCAATGCGAAGACCAAACTCGCCGCGACGCTCCATTAGCCCCATCAGCATGACATTCGTGACGCCGATTCCGCCGACAATTAAGGAGATTCCTCCGATCGCTGCGAGAAGGCGGGTGATGATTGCTTGCTGCTGCTTTTGTGCCTCGATTGACTGCCGGGCTGTGTGGACATTCACGGACTTATGCTGCTCTTTCATGAAATCGACTACGACCGCGTTTGCAACAGCTTCTGCTTCATAATCGCCAAGGTAATGCAGGAGGATGAGATCGATATTGGATGTTTTGTTGACACGGGGCGCGCTTGAGGGAGGAACCAGGATGCTCTCATCTAATTTTGGGGTCAGCAGTGGATTGGCATGGCTGGCGTCAGCGATACCCACGACGGTAAACCCATAGTCACCTATGATGATATGCGCACCAGGCACGACGGGGCGGCCGGGTTCCGATAGCGCCTCGGCAAGATCGGAACCAACCACTGCGGATTGAAGTTGGCCGTCGACCGGTAGCAGTCCGCGGCCCAGCTTTWATGAGATTCCCGCGAGCGCAGGAAATTCCTCATCCACCGCAATCACCGTGGCAGATTGACGCTTGAACCCGTTGGCGACGATCGTTTCGCCAGTGATTGCTGGCGCCACGCGATCTATCGCTCCAATGCGTTGTCGGATGGCGATCGTCTTTGGCCAAGTCAGCGGGTGGTCGCTGGTGTTGCTCTGAACGACCATCGTATCGATACCGAGACCACGAAAAACCCGCGCCGCCTCGACTTGGGCGTTATAGCCGATGATGATCGTGCCAACGACAGAGGCAGTGCCAATCACGATTCCGATCAAGGCAAGTGCCGTCCYTTGACGCCGGTTGAGCAAGCTATGCCCTGCTTCGCGAAGGATATCGGCTAACTCCGCGAGTCGTTTATCGGTAATTTTCATTCGCGCGCTGTATCGGCGACGATGCGGCCATCACGCAGCTCTACGATACGGGAACAGCGTGCAGCCAGGCGCAAGTCATGCGTGACCATAACGATCGTGACCGGGGGAGATCCCATGTGGAGCGAGGTCAGTATGTCGAGTACTTCGTCTGCCGTCTTACTGTCAAGATTACCAGTCGGTTCATCTGCGAGAACAATGGCTGGATTTCCGATCAGGGCGCGCGCCACCGCCACGCGCTGTTTCTGACCGCCTGACATTTCTCCGGGGCGGTGATCTGCGCGTGCTTCCAGCCCGACCCGGGCGAGCATGGCACGGGCGCGCTGCTCTCTATCCTGAAAGGCGACACCTTGATAGCGTAGCGGAAGAGCGACATTCTGCCATGCTGAAAGGTTGGGCAAGAGATGGAAGGCTTGAAAAACGAAGCCCAGCTTGTGTTTGCGAATATTCGCCAATTCACGAGGATCAAGCCTGGTCGTGTCCTGCCCGTCGAGGTGGATTTCACCAGCGGTAGGTGTATCGAGCAAACCAATCATGTTCATGAGCGTGGATTTGCCAGAACCCGATGGTCCGGTCAGCGCAACGAATTCGCCCGAACGAATTCTAAGTGAAACACGATCCAATACAAGTAAATCTTCCTCTCCGTTTTCGTATATCCGCGACAGGTTTGTGACGGCGATTTCTCCCGCGCGTAATAATTGTACAGTCATACCCGCCATATTACCTGATTTAGCTTGTCAGCCTCCAGATTGGCCGGGACACAATTTGGTGAAATATATTTACAACTGTTGAGTCGCGCGCCATCGGGTGTCTACGCGGTGCTGGGATGACGCTTACTCCGCACTTCCAAGGGCGCAAACAATTTGGGCGTCATCCGCTCCTGCTTCGATGCCCTGCGCAAGCAAAGGGCACAGCATGCCCGATGCACCCGGCCAGGCTTTTTACGGCCCCGATCATGCTGAGTGCATGGCGGCTGAATTGTTACAAACTATCTTGCGTATAAGTAATTTTTGATGCGCCATAGATATGGAACAGCTGATCCAAAATTTACATTTTTTTTTGAAAGTATTATGATGAAAGCTATCGCACTTATTTCAGCGGCTGCAAGCCTTGCCATCGCAGCACCGGCGTTTGCCGCTCCGGTAACCATGACCTTCAAGAACGTCAGCACGACAACCACCATGGCGGTTTCGAATGTCAATACCTGTGGAGTCCTGTCGCCGGCGCCGGTGGCTGTTGCTGCCGGAAACACTTCGGCAGCGTCCAGTACCGACTGCGGGGGCGTGGCATCGGCTTCGCACGTCACGTATGCCATGGGATCCAAGACCTGTACTTTCCACATCTCGACGATCTATACCCAGCCCAATCCGCTCCTTGGTACACAGGGCTATTGGACGCCAAACGCATCGACCACCCCGGGTGGCGGCGCGATCTGCGCCGTCGTCAGCCAGGACGTGTCGAACATTTCTACGACAGGCGCCTTCAAGGCTGTCTTCTCGATGAAGTAATACTGTATGGAGAGCCCGTCTCGGCGGCGCGCTCTCCATCTACTGAAMCTGCCACTCAGCGCCGATGCTGCGTGATTCTGGAGATGAAAAATGAGTGTCAATGGCTTGGGCGTTTCTTATCGCAATGCTTCCTCCAACGTGAGCTCTACCAAAGTTTCGGGCCTTGCTCAGACGGAAGGCACAGACACCGCAAAGGCCGGAAACAGCGCGGCCACGGCATCGAGCGGTGTGATTGTTCATATTTCCGACAGCGCAAAGGCGGCGTCGGCCCAGGCGGCCACCGCACCGTCCTTCAAGGACGTCGGCATGGCTGCGCGCGCAAAACTGGATGCCCTGAAACAGCAAGCGGCAGAAAAAACTGGCGCAACTGCAAGTTCCGTAAACCTTAATCATGTTGATTATTCGTCCTTTAGCGATCAAGACTTGGCGGCCATGCGTCTCAACTCGTCTGGCAATTTCTCCAAGGATGAGCAAATACAGGCCGAAGCGATGCTCGGCGAAAGAATGAGAGTCTCCCTCGAAACATACAGGGGAGCCACCGAATCGGGAGATCGCCGAGGACATGCGATGACGATCGACGCCCTCTACGCCCAAATGACGCCGGAAGTCCGAAGCGCCTTGGGCTGGACGCCTGTCATGATGGCGGCGAACGACCGCATGCTGGCCGGCGATGAGAAGAAATTTGGCAAACTTCCTGTTTCGGGAATCCTCGCGAATCTCCAGGCCACCCAAGCCACGGGCGGCCTCACGTTCCGGGCAGGGCAATTGCCTGACGGGGACAACGTCGCGATAAATGAGTATCGAAAATATTTCTTGTAATCGCACCGAGATCCGCCAGAGCAGAAACCGGCACTTTCTGAATTAACTCTACTTGTGTCATCCATTAAGCTCGACTGTTCAAGGCCAGGGTGGGCCTGGAAACGGTGCGTGGATAAAGACGATCAGAGAAATCGCGCCGGGCTTGGCTCATCGACGCTGCCAGGTGTATCAAAGCACGCCCATCTCCTTCAGCAGGTTGTCCGCATGGTCCACCTTCTCCATGTTCCACAGTATGTAGCGGATGTCGACCTGGATGTCGCGCGTGGCGCGCGGGTTGAAATCCCAGTCGGAGATGATGGAATCGAGCGTGCCGTCGAACGCGAGGCCCACCAGTTCGCCGCGCCGGTTCAGCGCGGCCGACCCTGAGTTGCCGCCCGTGATGTCCAGCGTGGCCAGGAAGTCGACGGGCACCGTCTTCGGCTTCGGATCGACCCAGCGGCCGAAGTCCTTCGCGCGGATGGCGGTCAGCTGGCGCTCCGGCGCATTGAACTCGCCTTCGCCCGTGTGCTTGGCGACGACGCCGTTCACGGTCGTGAACGCGGTCCAGGAGCCGGTGCCGTCGGCGCCGTAGTCGCGGCCCTTGACGTTGCCGAAGGTGACGCGCAGCGTGCTGTTCGCGTCCGGATAGACGGCTTGCCCCTTGCTGTGCATGTAGGCGATCTTCGCCTTCATATAGCTGGCGTAGGCCTTCTGGATGTTCCCGGCCAGTTCGTCCTCCTCCGCCTCGTGCTTCATGTCGGCGTCGTACATGGCGACGGCGGCCCGGATGAAGCTGTCGTCGCTGGCTTTAAAATCCTGCGGGGTCTTGTTCAGCCACGCCGTGCGCACATCCTTGTTCTGCAGCTGCGAGCCGGCGTAGATGCGGTCCAGCGCGGCCTTCAGTTCGGCCTCGCCCATGCCCGGCTTGATGCCGAGGGCGGCGTCGAATGCGGCGTCGTGCTGGTCGACCKGCTGGGCGTTGTACTGCTTCAGGAAGTTCAGCACGAGGGCCTTGTCGACCTTTTCATCGTATGTGCGGTCCTGGCCGCCGATGACGGACGTGAGGCGCGGCAGGTCGCGTTCCTGGTAGCCCGACTTGCGCTCGATGTCCGGCTTCGTGCGTTCGTTGGCCAGGCGGTACAGGGTGCGCGCCGAGTTCAGGAAGCGCGGCATCGAATAGCCGAGGAAGAATTCGCGCTTCGTCTGCGCATCGCGCCGGGCGATCAGTTGTTCGGCCGCCTCGATGGCGGCACCGAATTCGGCCTTGCGCTGCGGGTTCGCGTTGACCCAGGCTTTCAGCGCATTGTGCTCGGCCGTCTTGCGCGCGAGGATGTCGCTGCCTTCGTAGCTGGCGATCATGCCCTTGCKGTTCTTGTAGTAGTTGTTGACGCTGGCGATCTGGCCCGCGTACTTCAGGTGCGCGGCCGGATCGTTCTTCGTCTCCCGTTCGATGACGGCCAATGTCTCCCCGGACGCCTTCACGAACGCCGGGTAGTTCCAGTCGAACGTGAACGCGACTTCCGACGGCAGGCGGTGGCGGTTCGTGCGGCCCGGGTAGCCGAGGGCCATCACGAAATCGCCTTCCTTCACGCCGTTCTGCGCGATCTTCAGCCACAGCTTCGGACGGTACGGGACGTTGTCCTTCGCGTAGTCCGCGGCCTTGCCGTCGCGGGTGACGTAGGCGCGATAGAAGCCGTAGTCGCCCGTGTGGCGCGGCCACATCCAGTTGTCCGTGTCGCCGCCGAACTTGCCGATGCCGATTGGGGGCGCGTGCACGAGGCGCACGTCGCGGATCTCGAGCTGCTTGATGCGGTAGAACTCGAGGCCGCCGTAGAAGCTCGCCACCGTGCAGCGGTAGCCGACGTCTTTCTCGCACTCGGCCACGAGGGATTTCTGGTTCTTTTCCATCGCGTCCAGGCGCGCCTTGCCCGTCAGCTTCGCGACGTCAGGCGTGATCACGCGGGTGCTGACGTTGGCGACTTCCTCCGTGACGAACACGCGGCTGCCCGGCGCTGCGGGCAGTTCGTCGGCCATCGTCTTCGCGAGGAATCCGTCGGCGAGCAGGTCGCGCTGCGGCGTCGAGTTGACGGCCACGCTGTTGTACACGCAATGGTGGTTCGTGATCACCAGGCCCTGCGGCGACACGAACGACGCCGAGCAGCCGCCCAGGCTCACGATGGCGCCCATCGGGAATTCGGTCAGCCTGGTGAGGGTTGCCGGGTCGAGCTTGAGGCCGTCGGCTTTGAGTTGCTTCGCTACTTGTGGCAGCTGCTGCGGCATCCACATGCCTTCGTCCGCATGTGCGGCGTAGGAAGCGAGGATGGCGAGCGAGAGAAGGGTTTTTTTCATCGCTTGTCCGTAGATATGGCTTGGTGCCTATTCTAGTAGGGTGGGGTGTTTGATGCCCCCGGCATCAAAC
>NZ_JBFUDR010000267.1:0-8665 GCF_056404615.1 Massilia sp. P2_C2
GGCGCGGCCTGCTCGGTGTCGCGCGCCACGGCGTCCGCCGGTCCCGCCGGCGCCGGCGCGGCGCGCTCGACGTGCAGGCCCGGGACGGTCACGGTGTCCTGGTGCTCGATCATGGGCATCAGGCTCGGCGCCAGCTTCACCAGCAACTGCACGGRCAGCGCGCTCGTGAAGTCGTAGTGGGCGGAGTCCGGACCGTGGACATAGGCCGTCATGCTGCCGAAGAAGCGCTCGCCGATGTTGAACACGAACGTGGCCGAGCGATTCACGTAGCGCGACTCGATCAGGCGGTGGCCGGCGCCGAAGACGTCGAAGCGCTGGTCGCCGGTACCCGTCTTGCCGCCCAGCGCGATCACGCTGCCGTCCGGCTTGACGAACGCGGTCTTGACGCGCTTGGCCGTGCCCTCCTGCACGACGCCACGGATGGCGTTGACGACGGCGCGTGCCACGTCGGCATTCAGCACCCGCTCGCCCCTCTCGGCGTCGCTGCGCTTGACGACGGTCTCGTACGGCGTGTCCTTGGCGAAGTGCAGCGAATCGATGCGCTGCGTCGGCTTGCGCACGCCGCCATTGATGAGGATGCCCATCAGTTCGGCCAGCGCGATCGGACGGTCGGCCGACGCGCCCAGCGTGGTCGCGTACGACGGCACGAGCGAGTCGAACGGATAACCCATCTTCTTCCACTGCGCGTGGATCTTGAGGAAGGCCTCCACTTCGATCAGGCCGGCGATACGCTTGTCCTGGGCATGCTTGCGGTGCGTCTTGAACAGCCACGAATAGACTTCCTGGCGCTCCTTCGTCGACGCGCCGACGACCTCGTCCCAGCCGGCCTTCGGATGGGTGCGCAGGTAGCCGACGAGCCACAGCTCGAGCGGGTGCACCGATGCCACGTAGCCGCGGTCCGCCAGCGACATGTTGGCGACCGAGTACTGGTCGTACATCTTGGCGATGCGCTCGTCGTCGACCTCGGCCTCGGCCGGCAGGTACGTGTGCAGGAACTTGGCGAACTGGTCCGGCGTGGCGTCCGGGTAGATCGTGCGGTGCACGGCGGCGATCTTCGACGCCTTGATGCGCACGCCCTGCATCAGCGCGGTCTCGATCTCGCTCCAGTCCTTGCCGCGGTACTTGTTCCAGAAGCGGGCCAGGAAATCCTTGCCTTCGCGGTCGGCGAAGCGCGACAGGTATTCCGCGCGGCGCGGATCATCGGCGTCGGCCAGCAGTTGCGCGGACGAACCCGGCAACTGGAACATGTAGTAGCGCACGACGTCGCGCATCAGGCGCACGAACACGAGGTTCGTCGAGTTCTGCAGCGCCTGCTGCACGGTGAGGATGCGGCTGTCGTCCAGCTTGCTGAAGTTGCCGAAGATGTGCACGCCGCCGCCCGTGAAGAACGCCTCGCCCGGGTTGCCCGAGTACTTGCGCTCCATCGCCGCACCCAGCATCGGCACGAGGCCGCGGTCGGCGCCGGCCGGCAGGGTCATGAAGTATTCGATCGCCCATTGCGACAGCCGGTCCTTCGGATCGATCCTGACCTGGGCGAGCTCGGCCTTGCTCATCGGCTCGTAGCGCTGGTGCAGCTGGTCGATGATGTCGAGGTAGGTCGTCAGCGTACGCAGCTTGGACGTGGAACCGAGGTCGAGCTTGGCGCCCTCGTTGATGTCGAGCGGCTGGTCGTAGTTGTCGGTCTGGACGCGCAGGTAGTTGACCTTGTCGCCCCGCTCCATCAGCGTGAAGCTGTACACGACCTTCGACGGGTCGCCATTGCCCAGCATGCCCTTGCCCGTGAGGCCGGCTTCGGCAGCGGCCTCGTTGTCGGTCAGCTTGCGCAGCACGGCCGTGACGGCCTTCTGCGCGTCGGCGTTCAAGGTCGTCCGCACCGACAGGTCGAGGCGGTCGAGGTTGTACATGCGCGAGTCGCCCAGCAGGTTGGCCAGGTGGTTGCGCACGGCGTTGGCGGCCTTGCGCGTCACGAACGTGTTGGCCGGCGGCGGTGCCACGCCCGAACCCAGTGCGGGATGCAGCACGGTGGCCAGCGCGGCGTCGCGCAACGCGGGCGAGATGATGCCGGCCTGCGCCAGCACGCGCAGGTGCGAGTTGGTCAGGTTTTCCAGGTCCTTCTCGCCGGCGCCCAGGTAGTACGCGGGGCGGCGCTGCGCGATCATCAGCGACAGCGCTTCCTTGTACACCAATGCGAATTCCGGGGTGGCCGCCGCATTTGCCCGATCCTTGGAGAGGATACGGTTGACCTCAGCGAAATCGCGGCCGTACCAGACCCACATGCCGTCGCCGATGCCGTTCACCTCGCCATAGCCGAGCTTGGCCGACAGCGGCACGGTGTTCAGGTATTCGAGCACGATGCGGCGCCGGGTCGTGCTCGTGTCCTCGCCGTCCAGGTAGGAACGCAGGGTGGCCGAGGCCATCTGGCGCAGCTTGTCCGTCAGCGAGGCCGTGCGGCCTTCCGGCGAGTGGCGGTATTTCTCGATCTGCGTGGCGAGCGTACTGCCACCCGCGACGCGGCCGCCGCTGCCCAGGCCCACCGAATGGGCGGTCTTGTCGAACACGGCCTTCGAGAAGCGGTCCCATTCGACGGCCGGGTTACGCTTCGGATACGTCGTGTCGAGCAGCTCGCGGTTCTCGATGAACAGCAGGCTCTTCACGAGCAGCTGCGGCGCGGCGTCGAACTTGTCGTACAGGCGCTCGGGGAAGCGGGCCGAGAACAGCGGCTCGCCGCTGTAGTCGAGGATGTCGAGGCCGGCGCGGGTCTTTTCGTGGTAAGTGGCGAACAGGCCCAGGTCGGCCAGTTCGACCATCTTCGGCGACATGCGCGCCTGCGCCACGACGACGTAGTCGCGCGTCTTCAGCTTGGCCAGGTAGTTCGGCAGGTTCGAATAGCCGAGGCGCTCGTCGTACGGACTCGCCTGCGGGAAGCGGATCGTGTTGCTCGGGCCGTTGGCCATGCGGTAGTTGAGCTTTTGCGTCAGGCCGGCGAAGAAGCGCGCCTCCAGCGCCGACGTGCGACTTTCGTACACGCCGAGCGCCGACACGCCGGCCACGGCGAGCAGCAGCAGGAGCAACAGCGTTCGCTTGACCTTGCGCCAGCGTCGCTTGGGCGGCGCGGCCTGCGGTTCCGGCGCGTCGGCGCCCGGCGCGTCGCCGCCTCCGCCCGTGCCTGAGCCCGGCTCAAGCGCGGGTTCGAGGCTGGGCTCCAGGCGGGGCGCCGTACGAATGGGGACATCCTGCTCGGCCGCCATGGCGGGCACGCCGGCGAGAAGGGGTTGCGCTGGCGCGGCTCCACCAAAAATACGGCGAAAGGCGCGGGCGACGATGCGGGGCCGTCGGAGACGGCGAATACTATCCATGATGGCTCAACTGGTGTGAAACACGCCTGCAAATCCCGTCAACCTGCTCGCCATCCTGCTGCCGGTCGGTTCGAGTGATCCAGGTCGTAAAAAGTTCGAAAAGCGGCGGCGACCTCACTCCAGATCTCRCCTGCTCACAATCATCATTCCACCACATCAATGTGAACTACAGGACCCACTCACGCAGATTTTTGAGGTCGCCCTTCTATTTTCGCAAAAAAACAACGGCTCAGTTTGCCGGGGTGTCCCCGGCTCGCAACGGCCCCGTCAGTGGGGTTGTTTCTACGTCCATGCGCTCGAGTGCAGCGCACATCTCCGACCATGCCAGATCCACCTGTTCCGGCGCCCCTTTCACCCCGAGTTCGATGTGCCGCCGCGTATGCGCATCGCCCACGCTGGGCAGGCTGAATACCCGCACGCCGGGGTAGCGCGCCTCCAGCGTTTCCATCAGCGGCGTGAGCACGGCCTCGGCCTGCTCGTACACCAGCAACGCCCGTTCGGCCTGGGGTTCGCGGTGGAAGCGGTCGACATACAGCGTATCGAGGACCCACGCGATCATCGGCCACGCCATCACGGGAAAACCGGGCACGAAGTGATGCCGCGCCACCGTGAAGCCGGGGATGCGGTTGTACGGATTCGGGATCAGCGTGGCGCCGGCCGGGAATTCGGCCATTTTGAGGCGCTGGAGGTTTTCCGGGGCCTGCAGGTCCGCCTCCCGATTTTTCGTTTCCTTTGCGGTCTCGCGGATGCGTGCTTCGATCAGCGCGCGGCCCTCGGGATGCAGCACGAGCGGTACGCCGAGCGCCGCCGCGGCGCACTGGCGCGTGTGGTCGTCCGGCGTGGCGCCGATGCCGCCACAGGAAAACACGATGTCGGGACCGCCGAACGTACGCGCCAGCAGCGCCGTGATGCGCTCCGGTTCGTCGCCGACCACTTCGGCCCAGGACAGGCGCAGGCCACGCTCGCCCAGGATCTCGATCACCTTGGGCAGGTGCTGGTCGCGCCGTTTCCCGGACAGGATCTCGTCGCCGATGATGATGAGACCGAAAGCCATGCGCGCCCCCCCATCCGACCGCGCACGCGAAAGCGCGCGCCTTGTCGTCAGTGTGCCATAAAGCCGTGGAACCCTGCCGCGCGATCGGCGCAAGGGAATCAGGGCGTGATGTCCTTCAGGGTCTGGTGCACGCGCAGGTCCGCCAGCGCCTGCAGGCAGAAGTACTGGAACCACAGGCCGGTGAAGATGAAGATGACGAGGTAGAGCCAGATCGACAGCACGGCCAGCACGGGGAACAACATCACCGAGAACAGCGCGCCGCCGATCCACGCCACGCCCGGCAGCGCGCCCAGGAGGCCGGACACGGTGCCGATCAGCAGCAGTGGCCGGCGCTGCGCGTGCATGATGGCGCGGCGCTCCTCGAGGCTCGCGTGGATGGCGAGCGCGTCGTAGCCCATCACGCGCGCCGTCAGCCAGCCCCACAGGACGGCCTGCACGACGAGGGCCACGGGCGCCACGGCGTACAGCGGCAGGGTGACCAGCCAGAGCAACGCGAACACGATGATCCCGGACAGGTTCACGCCGAGGCTGCCCAGGAAGCTGCCGCCCTCCTTCCGCTCGAGTGCAGGGAATTGCACGCGGCTGACGTGGCGCGCGATCGCCGGCATCGCGCCCACGCCGATGAACAGCAGCGACGTGATGATCATCAGCGGCAACAGCACGAGCATCGCCACGAGCGGGACCACGAGCGTTTTCAAAAAGCCCAGGCCCAGCATGGCGAGGATGCTGCCGCTCGTCTCGAACAGGCCGTAGTCGGCGAACAGCGCCTGCAGCCAGTCCAGCAGCGGCTGCATGCCGGCGTACAGCAGGCCGCCCCACAGCGCCAGCGACAGCAGCAATGGCACGATGGACAGCAGCAGCATGCGCCCCGAAAACTGCGAACGCAGCGCGCGGCCGTAGGCGATGGCGACCGGGCGCATCATGCGGCGTTGCGCCGGCTGCCGGCTTCGACGAGGCGCACGAGGCCAAGCCATTGCTGGCGCCAGAAGCCGCGCCCGTAATCGCGGCCCGGGCGCACGCTGCCGTCGGGATGCGTGTGCGCGAACTGGTCGCGCACGCCCGTGCCAGGCCAGCCGGGCGCGAAATTGGCGGTGCCGAAGAGCAGGTCCCACACGGGCAGCAACACACCGAAATTGCAGCCGCCCAATGCGCGCCCTTGCGACTCGTGGCCGATGCCGACGGCGTGGTGCGTGCGGTGGAAGCGCGGCGACACCAGCAGGCGCTCGCCCAGCCGGCCGAAGTGGATGCGCACGTTGGCGTGCTGCAAGCTCTGCAGGGCGCGCGACACGGACACGAGCAGCACGTACTGGCTCGGCGCCACGCCGATCGCGAGCGCGAGGACGGCCATGTAGACGTCGCGCAGCAGGTCGTCCAGCAGGTGGTTGCGGTCATCGCTCCACAGGTTCATGTTGCGCTGACTGTGATGCAGGCTGTGCAGGGCCCACCACCAGCGGAACTTGTGCTGGCCGCGGTGGAGCCAGTAATCGAAGAAGTCCAGCACGACGAGATACAGCAGGAAGCTGGCAAGCGGATGGAAGCCCGTCATCAGGTTCTCGAGGTTGAACGGGTGCACGCCTTCCATGCGCAGCGCACCGGCAATGGCGTCCATGACGGGATCGAGCGTGAAGAACACCGCCATGCTGAAGAAACCGAGGCGGTGGATCAGCGTGTACACGAAGTCGTTCCAGCGTGCGTACCGGTCCGTCATCTTCTGCGCGGGAATGATGGCTTCCAGCGGACGCAGGACGAGGTACAGCGCGGCCACCTCGCAGGTGCCGGCAAGGAACCATTCGACGCCCTCGAAGGCGTCTTCGATGTATTCGCCGAGGCCCATGGCGAACATCGCGGGTTCGACCACGGTCTCGAACAGCCATCCCTGCAGGAAGGCGAACCAATCGAGGAAGTGCTGGATCATGGGTTGTCGTTCTTGTTCGAAGGATGCTCCCGCAGTGTAGCGAAGCAGAAGCCTTTGCGCTCGAGCCCATCGATCAGCGGCTCCAGGTTCGCGGGCATCCACGGGTCCTTGCGCGACCAGATGCCCATGTGGGCCATGAAGATGTCGCCATCCTTCAGGTTATCCAACGCGCGCTTGCGGAGCACTGCGTTCGGGAATTGCTCGCTGGACGTCTCGTCGCCCGAAAAGCCCGCCGGCGCCCAGCCCACGTGCCGGTAGCCGCAGGCCTGCGCGGCCGCGAGGATGTTCGGCGAACTGTGGCCGCCGGGCGTGCGGAAGATCGGATCCAGGCGGCGCCCGGTCAGTTGCTCGAAGCGCGTGTCGACGCGGCGCAGCTCGTCGCAGTACTGCTGAGCCGTCCACGTTGCATTCTTGCCGGCGTGCGCGCCGAACTGCGGCTTGACGACGATGCGCCCGCCCGCCTCGTCGCGCTGGAAGTAGACATGGTCGAACGTGTGGCTGCCGAACGCGTGCCCCTCCGCCACGCGCGCCTTCCAGTAGCCGGCCCAGGACGGGTCCAGCGACCAGTCGCCGCGTACCGTCTTTTCGTTGGCGAGGAAGAACGTGGCCTTGATGTGGTGGCGGCGCAGCGTGTCGGCGATCAGCTCGGCCTGCGACTGGCTGCCGGTGTCGAACGTGAGGTAGATCGTGCCCTTGCAGGACGGCGCATCGGCCGCCTGCGCCATCGAGGCGACCGCCAGCAACAGCGCGGCGGCCGCGCGCGCAGACTTCGCCATCACAGCCGCGGCGCCGCGTTGGCGAAGAACACCCCGTGCGGCGAACGGCCGACCGGGATCATCCTGATCACCTTGCGGCTGGCGACGTCGATCACGGCCACCTTCTTGATCCAGCGCAGCGTCACCCACAGGGTCTTGCCGTCGTTCGTCAGTTCCATGCAGTCCGGACCGCCCGGTACCGGAATCATCCCGACGTTCTGCAATGTCGTCTGGTCGATGATGTTGATCGAGTTCTGCACGCGGTTCGACACGAACACATGGCGGCGGTCGCCGAGGGCGCGGAAGTTGTGGGCGCCGTCGCCCGTCTTGATGCGCTTGACGGTCTTCTGGGCGCGCCAGTCGATCACCTCGACGTAGTCGCTGCCCATGATCCCCACGAGCAGGTATTTGTCGTCCGGGGTCATCGTGATGCCGGCCGGGAGCTTGCCGACGGGCAGCGTCCACCTGACCGTCTGCGTTTTCAAATCGATGGCGCTGACCTGGTCGCTGCCCTGCTGCGTGACGAACGCCGTCGTGCTGCTCGCATCGAACGCGATGTGGCTGGGCATGCGCGCCAGCGGCAACCGCTTGCTGAGCGTGAGATTGCCGCCGCCGTCGTATTTGTAGATGTCCACGCGGTCCAGGCGCAGCGACGCCGACACGAACCACTTCTGGTCGGGCGAAAAGCCGATCTGGTACGGGTCGAGCACGTCCCCGAGGCGGCGCTGCACCTTGCCCGTGGCCGGGTCGAGGAAGATCAGCTCATTGCCCACGGAACTGGCGACGATCACCGACTTGTTGTCCGGCGTCGCCATCAAGTGGTGCGGTTCCTTGCCGACCGCGAACGTGCCGTTATCCGCGCCCGTCGTCTGATCGAGCAACTGGACGGTGGCGTCGCGCGAATTGAGCACGACGACGACGTTCGCATGGGCGGCCTGGATGGCCGAAAATAATGCAAAACCGAAAATGAAGGACTTGCGGTAGCGACGCAGCATGGGTGGCACGGGACCAGTGGAGGAAAAGCTTTATTCTACGGGGAAACTTTGGCTTGCCGTAAGGCCGAACGATGGAATCGCACGCGACCGGCGCGTCGCCGCAACACAGTGGACAGGGCGTCAATGGCACTTTGACAGGCCATGCACTACAATCGCCCTTTCACTCTGAACAACAAGGGAAAACCCATGTCCATCACCACCACGAATTCCGGCCTGCAATACGAAGACACCGTCGTCGGCAGCGGCGCCGAAGCCAAGGCCGGCAACTACGTGACCGTCCACTACACGGGCTGGCTGCAGAACGACGACGGCAGCGTCGGCACCAAGTTCGATTCCAGCAAAGACCGCAACGACCCGTTCCAGTTCCCGCTGGGCGCAGGCCACGTGATCCGCGGCTGGGACGAAGGCGTGCAGGGCATGAAGGTGGGCGGTGCGCGTCGCCTGATCATCCCGGCCAGCCTGGGCTACGGCGCGCGCGGCGCGGGCGGCGTGATTCCGCCGAATGCCACGCTGATCTTCGACGTCGAACTGCTGAACGTCTAATTTTCGTCTGCGCATGGTGGGCTCGGGGAGCCCACCCTACGGCAACC
>NZ_JBFUDR010000268.1:0-8660 GCF_056404615.1 Massilia sp. P2_C2
GCTATAGCTCGGAGCAGATGTTCGATCTGGTCGCGAAAGTCGAGGATTATCCGAAATTCCTTCCCTGGTGTAGCGGCGTGAAAGTGATCGAACGCGGCGACGACAAGCTGGTGGCCTGCCTGCAGATCAACTTCCATGGCGTCAAGCAGAGCTTCACCACGTCCAACCACAACCAGCGTCCGATCCAGATGAAGATGCACCTCGTCGACGGTCCCTTCAAGATGCTGGAGGCGACGTGGACTTTCAAGGCCTTGCGTGCCGATGCCTGCAAGATCGACTTCGACATGCAGTACGAGTTCTCCAGCGTGATCCTCGAACAGCTCGTCGGTCCCGTGTTCGGCATGATCGCGAACACGATGGTCGATTCGTTCTGCAAGCGCGCCGAGGTGATTTATGGCTGAGCCGGCCGAATTGCAAGTCTATGTGACGTATGCGAAACCTCAGGAAGAGTTCGTCCGCCCGTTGCGCGTCGCGCCCGGTACGACCGTGGGCCAGGCCATCGAGCTGAGCGGGGTGCTCGCGAGTTATCCGGAGATCAACCTCGTGACCCAGCCGGTGGGCATCTACGGCAAGAAAAAGACGCTCGACACCGTCCTGCGTGACCGCGACCGCATCGAGATCTATCGTCCGCTCGTGGCCGATCCGAAGGATTCGCGGCGCAAGCGCGCTGCCAAAAAGCAGTCGGGCGCGGCCGCGGCCTGAGTCGCGCCCGGGAGCGGCAGTGCCGGCTCAGCGGCAGGTCGCCAGGAAGCGCCGGACCTGCACCAGCCGGCGCGCCCGGTCGTCGTCCGACACATACACGCGCTCCCCCTTGGCATCCACATCCGCCATGCGCTCGCCCGAGGTAAGCGTTGCTTCGTTGCGACGTGCCGCCGCGCATTGCTCGGCCAGGTCGGCCTTGCGCTGCGTATCGTCCGCGGACTTGCGCTCGTCCGCGTCGTGCTGTGCCGTGCGCTTGCGGAAGTCCGCGTCGCGTTCGGCCAGCGTGGGCGGCTGCGGCTTGGCGGCCTCGGCCTTGGTCTCGGCCGTGGCCGGTGCGGCTGGGGCGGGCAGGCCGTAGAGCGAAGCGGCGGTCGGCGCACGCGGTGCCTGCAGGATGCGCGACGGCGGCGTCCCGGGCGGCGGCGGGCGGTCGGAGAACACGCGGGTGCCGTGGTCGTCGATCCACGAGTATTGGGCATGGGCTGGGGTATGCGCGGCGAACGCGGCCAGGGCGGTCAGCAGCAGCAGCCGGGAAGTGCGAGTCGAATTCATCAATTTATTTCCTTACGTCATTACCCTGATTTCGCCACGGGTGGGCGCCGCTGTCAATCGCCGGTTTAAGGCAATTCCGGTCGTTTTTTGGCAAGCTGGCGACGTTTTCCTCGAGTTTCTGTATAATTCGCTTTTGCGCCTATAGGAAATCAACTATGCGTCTTCTTCAGAAAGCACTCACGTTCGATGACGTGCTGCTCGTCCCGGCCTATTCCAACGTCCTCCCGGCCAATACGTCCCTGCGTACCAAGCTGACCCGGAATATCTCGCTGAACATTCCGCTGCTGTCCGCCGCCATGGACACCGTGACCGAAGCCCGCCTCGCGATCGCGATGGCACAGGAGGGCGGCATCGGCATCATCCACAAGAATCTGAGGCCAAGCGACCAGGCGCGCGAAGTGGCGCGCGTGAAGCGTTTCGAAGCCGGCGTGCTGCGCGACCCGATCACGATTCCGCCGACAATGAAGATCCGCGAAGTCCTGGCCCTGGCCCAGCAGCATGGCATCAGCGGGTTCCCGGTCGTGGAAGGCAAGCAGGTGGTCGGCATCATCACGAACCGTGACCTGCGTTTCGAAGAAGACCTGGACGCCGAGGCGCGCGCCAAGATGACCCCGCGCGCCAAGCTCGTGTACGTCAAGGAAGACGCCGGCACGGACGAGGCGAAGCGCCTGATGAACAAGTACCGCCTGGAGCGCGTGCTGGTCGTCAACGATGAATTCGAACTGCGCGGCCTGATCACCGTGAAGGACATCCTGAAGTCGCACGAGCACCCGAACGCCTCCAAGGACGCACAGGGCAAGCTGATCGTCGGCGCGGCCGTGGGCGTGGGCGAGAAGGACAAGGAACGCGTCGAGCTGCTGGTGAAGGCCGGCGTCGACGTGCTGGTGGTCGATACGGCGCACGGCCACTCGCA
The DNA here is from genome assembly GCF_056404615.1 of Massilia sp. P2_C2. Taxonomy (NCBI): domain Bacteria; kingdom Pseudomonadati; phylum Pseudomonadota; class Betaproteobacteria; order Burkholderiales; family Oxalobacteraceae; genus Massilia; species Massilia sp. P2_C2. The sequence goes on from NZ_JBFUDR010000268.1 coordinate 2,168, forward strand.
GGGCATCCTCGACCGCGTGAAATGGATCAAGACGACGTACCCGCACGTTGACGTCATCGGCGGCAACATCGCCACGGCCGCCGCCGCGCGCGCGCTGGTCGAGGCGGGTGCGGATGCTGTGAAGGTCGGCATCGGCCCGGGCTCCATCTGCACGACGCGTATCGTGGCCGGCGTGGGCGTGCCGCAGATCACGGCGATCTCGAACGTGTCCGAAGCCCTGCAGGGCACGGGCGTCCCCTGCATCGCCGACGGCGGCATCCGCTTCTCGGGCGACATCTCCAAGGCGCTGGCGGCCGGCGCGCACACCGTCATGATGGGTTCCATGTTCGCGGGCACCGACGAGGCGCCGGGCGAAGTGATCCTGTACCAGGGCCGCAGCTACAAGGGCTACCGCGGCATGGGTTCGCTGGGCGCGATGGCCGAAGGCTCGGCCGACCGCTACTTCCAGGAAGCGTCGGCCAAGGCCGACAAGTTCGTCCCGGAAGGCATCGAAGGCCGCGTCGCCTACAAGGGCAGCGTGCTCGCGATCATCTACCAGTTGGTCGGCGGCGTGCGCCAGTCGATGGGCTATTGCGGTTGCTCGACGATCGAAGAACTGCGCGAGAAGGCGGAGTTCGTCGAGATCACGTCGGCCGGCATGCGTGAATCGCACGTGCACGACGTGCAGATTACCAAGGAAGCGCCGAACTACCGTACCGAGTAAGCTCGCTGCGGCCTGGTGGGCACGGGGTGCCCACCCTACGGCGATCAATATTGTAGGGTGGGCACCCCGTGCCCACCATTCACATCATCATCACCACATGCATTCCAAGATCCTCATCCTCGACTTCGGTTCCCAGGTTACCCAACTGATCGCCCGCCGCGTGCGCGACGCCGGCGTATTCTCCGAAGTCTATCCCTACGACATCGGCGACGAGTTCGTCCGCAACTATGGCGCCTCCGGCGTGATCCTGTCCGGCAGCCACAACTCCACGCTGGAAGGCGACTCGCCGCGCGCCCCGCAAGCCGTGTTCGAACTCGGCGTGCCCGTGCTGGGCATCTGCTACGGCATGCAGACGATGGCCGCGCAACTGGGCGGCAAGGTCGAGAACGGCAAAGTCCGCGAATTCGGCTACGYCGAGGTGCGCGCCCGCGGCCATACGAAACTGCTGAACGGCATCAACGACTTCGTCACCGACGAAGGTCACGGCATGCTGAAGGTCTGGATGAGCCACGGCGACAAGGTCCTCGACATGCCGCCGGGCTTCAAGCTGATGGGCAGCACCGACTCCTGCCCGGTCGCCGCCATGGCCGACGAAGAGCGTAATTTCTACGCGCTGCAATTCCACCCGGAAGTGACGCACACGACACAGGGCGAAGCCATCATCGGCCGCTTCGTGCACGAGATSTGCGGCTGCAAGAGCGACTGGAACATGCCGGACTATATCGCCGAAGCCGTCGAGAAGATCCGTGCCCAGGTCGGCAGCGATGAAGTGATCCTCGGCCTGTCCGGCGGCGTCGACTCGAGCGTGGCGGCAGCCCTGATCCACCGCGCCATCGGTGACCAGCTGACCTGCGTCTTCGTCGACCACGGCCTGCTGCGCAAGGACGAGGGCAAGATGGTCATGGACATGTTCTCCAAGAACCTCGGCGTGAAGGTGCTGCGCATCGACGCGTCCGACCAGTTCATGGGCCATCTGGCCGGCGTCAACGATCCCGAGCAGAAGCGCAAGATCATCGGCCGCGAATTCGTCGAAGTGTTCCAGGAGCAGGCCAAGCAGCTGACGAGCGCCCGCTGGCTGGCGCAGGGCACGATCTACCCGGACGTGATCGAATCGGCCGGCAAGGGCAAGAAGGGCCAGACGATCAAGAGCCACCACAACGTGGGCGGCCTGCCGGAAACGCTGAACCTCAAGTTGCTGGAACCCCTGCGCGAACTGTTCAAGGACGAAGTGCGCAAGCTGGGCGTCGCGCTGGGCCTGCCGCACGACATGGTGTACCGCCACCCGTTCCCGGGCCCGGGCCTGGGCGTGCGCATCCTGGGCGAAGTGAAGCGCGAGTATGCCGACCTGCTGCGCGAAGCGGACGCGATCTTCATCGAAGAATTGCGCAAGACCCCGTTCGAAGTGCCGCATGTGCCGGGCATCGACGCAGGCAAGGCACCGGTGAACTGGTACGAGGCGACCTCGCAGGCATTCGCCGTGTTCCTGCCGGTGAAATCCGTGGGCGTGATGGGCGATGGCCGTACCTACGAATACGTCGTCGCGCTGCGTGCCGTGCAGACGCTGGACTTCATGACGGCGCAGTGGGCGCATCTGCCGCACGAGCTGCTGGGCAAGGTGTCCAACCGCATCATCAACGAAGTGCGCGGCATTAACCGGGTCGTGTATGACATTTCGGGGAAACCGCCGGCGACGATTGAGTGGGAGTGACCGAAGTTTCTTAAGTAATTGATTTTAAATGTAAAATAAGCGGGCCGTTGATCATTTCGACCGAATGATCAACGGCTTTTTTGTTATGTTCTGGAAATGGCATTGCATCTATAATGCAGACGCTTCAATGTCTCGGTTTATTGCAGGAGAGGCGCTCGTCAGGCCGCGCTCTCTCGACCGTGCTACAGACCCTGGCGTAGCCATCGGCCGCCGCAACCCCCTATTCGTTGATCGGTACGGCCAAGTTCAAACGGAGTCGACCGCAAAGCGTGGTTGAGCCATGTGCCAGCCGACATCACCGGTCGTCCCGTCAATCGTGTTGATGGGTTAGTGCTTTAACCCCGCGCAGGACAGCAGGCCCTGCCTGAACAACACGACTGGTACCGGCCGTCTTGATCGGCTGCTTCGCTTGCGCAACCAGGATCTCAGGCAGATGGACCTCGACCCAGTCCGCCAGCGCCTCGACTTTCTCGCCGATGTCGCGACCCAGTTCCGTCAGCTTGTATTCGACATGCGGCGGTACCACCGGATAGGCGATACGTTCCACGAAGCCGTTACGCTCGAGCGACTTCAATGTCTGGGCCAGCATCTTTTCGCTGACGCCGTTCACTTTGCGGCGCAGGTCGCTGAAGCGGTGCGTTCCGCCTAACAAGGCCACAAGCACCAGCACGCCCCAGCGGCTCGTAATGTCGTTCAGCACATCGCGCGACGGGCATTTTTCGGCGAAGACGTCTGCGCGCATTAATTTCGCGGACAGGGTATCGGGAGACTTGCCGGCAACGTCATTTTTCATCTCATACTTACCTTTTTGTGCGTACTTACTAAAAGTAATCTAAGCCCTTACTATACACCTCCCAATCACTCACGAAGGAGTTCAACCATGATTGCCATCACAGGTGCAACCGGCCAACTCGGCCGCCTGGTAATGGAAGGTTTGCTGCAGAAGCTGCCTGCCAGTGACATCGTCGCGGCCGTACGCAATCCGGACAATGCCAAGGACTTTGCGATGCGGGGTGTGCAGGTCAGGCCCGCCGACTACGATCTGCCGGATACTCTGGAAAGAGCGTTCCAGGGTGCGGACAAGCTGCTGCTGATTTCGGGGAGCGAAGTGGGACGTCGCGTTCCACAGCATCGGGCGGCCATCGACGCGGCCAGGCGCGCCGGTGTGAAACTGATAGCCTATACGAGCATTCTGCATGCGGACACGTCGCCGCTGCCACTGGCGGCCGAGCACAAGGAAACGGAAGCTCTGCTGCGTGCATCCGGCATCCCGTTCGTCTTGCTGCRCAACGGCTGGTACACCGAGAATTACCTCGCCAGCGTGCCGGCCGCACTGCAGTATGGCGTCATGCTGGGCAGTGCGGGCGAGGGGCGTATCGCTTCCGCAGCGCGTGCCGATTATGCTGCCGCAGCCGTGGCCGTGCTCGCCGCCGACAACCAGGCAGGCCGCATCTATGAACTGGCGGGGGACGAATCGTACACGCTGGCCGAACTTGCTGCCGAAATCTCCAAACAGTCCGGCAAGAACGTCGCATACCAGAATCTTCCCGAAGCCGATTTCAAGGCGGCGCTGCTGGGCGCAGGTTTGCCGGAAGGTCTGGCGACCGTGTTGGCCGAATCCGATGTCGGTGCATCGAAAGGTGGATTGTTCGACGACAGCCGTCAGTTGAGCCGTCTCATCGGCCGGCCGACCACGCCACTGGCAGCCCTCGTCAAGGCGGCGCTGCAATAATGGCTCATGCGGTTGCGCGCCCAGGTCGAGACCGGGGACGCCGAGTCGATCCTTGGCGCACCCCGTCAGTTACTCACTGAACCGACCACGCAGAAGCATCAGCAGCCCTTCTTCCAGATCATGCTGGAAATCGTAGCGCAGGGCCGCCAGATCGGGGCGTGCAACGACTTCCGCCGCGACCTTGGCTGGATTGCTCAGTGGCCAGAGCCCGATGAGAAACGGTAAGGCATGGTGAATAAATTTCTCGAACGCGGATGCGGGGATGGACGGCATGCAGTGGTGAAAATCGAGCGCCGTCTCCTTCCGTATGCTGAGCAGCCCATGCTTGAACCCCACCATGCGCTCAGCGGAGACATTCCGCTCGAGAAGCGACGGGAAGACGCTCACGAGTCGGCACAACAGCGGACGTGCCGCCAGCGTTGCGGAGAACGCCCGCGCGATGTGTTCGATGGTTCCCCGCCGCCGCGTCTCACGGCTGAGTGCCGCGCGCAGTTCCGCGTGCCAAATCATGAACTCCTCGACGAGCACAGTGAGCAAAACGGCTTCGCTGCTCTCGAAGTAGCGATACACGTTCGACTTGGTCATCTGCGCGCACCGCGCGAGCTCATTGATACCGAGATCGTGCACGTCCGGGATCTCGAGCAGCAGCAACTTTGCGGTATCAAGCAGGTGGCGCCGGCGCTCCTCCTTTTGTTCGTCAGACCGCGCCCTTAGATATGTCGATGTAGCCATCCTGGAACCATCAGCCGTTCATGACGCGGGCGAAGATCGCCTGGTGCATCCAGCGCGGCGTCGCCCAGACCATTGCCACCGCCGCCTTGTTGGCCCAGCCGGCCACCACGCTCATACGTCCCGCGTGCAGCGCGCGTATGCCGGCACGGACCACGGGCTCGGGCTTCATCATGAGTAGTTTCAACGCCAACGTCATCTTTTGTTTTGCCGCCTGCGCAAACCCAGTGTCCGACATGCCCGGGCAAAGCGAAGTCACCGTCACGCCGTCCTGTTTGAACTCGCGGTGCAATGCGTCGCCCAGACGCAGGACATAGGCCTTCGCCGCACCATAGACCGCCATGTCGTGCACGCCGTAATACGCCAGAAGACTGGCTACCAGCAGGATTTTCCCACGGCCTCGCTGTCGCATGTCCTGCCCGAAGAGACGCGTCATGGCGGTCAGGCGGCTTTGTTGCATAAATCCGCCCAAGCAGCGGGAAAGGCGGGGCACGGGTAAACTGACGGCATGAGTGCGCCTGCAAAGCCGACGTACCGAACGACCAATTGGAAAGATTACAACGCGGCGCTGAAGACGCGTGGTTCGCTGCTCATCTGGCTGGACAAGGACATGCACTGGCAAGGCAGTGCCAGCGGTAAGCGCGGCCGCAGCCCAACGTACAGCGAGGCGGCGATCCAGTTCTGCCTGACCATCAAGGGCCTGTTCAATCTGCCCTTGCGCCAGGCGATGGGCATGGCGCAAAGCCTTCTCAAACTGTCCGGCCTCGACTGGAAAGTACCCGACTTCAGCACGAAAGTGACCGACAACGCCACCGGCGATGCGCCGATGCTGCCAAGCCTGCTCAATCAGATCGACGCTGACGAGATGATCGCCAGCGTCAGTGGCGACGGCGCCTACGACACGAAGGGCTGTCATGAGGTTATCGCGCGGCGTGGTGCGGAGGCGATCATCCCGACGCGCAGGAATTCCAGGCCGTGGAAAGATCGACGTCCTGGCGCCGCGGCCCGTAACGCCATCCTGGACGCCACACGCCGGCTTGGCCGAAAAATCTGGAAGAAGTGGACCGGATATCATCGACGCAGACTTGTCGAAACCAACCACGTTGCTTCAAGCTGCTCGGTGAACGAGTGATGGCGCGTGACTTCGATCGACAAGTCGCCGAGTTGCAGGTACGTGCCGCCATTCTCAACCGTTTCACGCGGTTGGGTACGCCCACGACCGTGGTCATGCCCTAATTCCGCCTGGGGTTTGGGTGTACTACGCGCTCAACTGATTTATGCAACAAAGCCACGACCAAGCGATATAGACAAAAGTACTGTTTTTTGGGGACAAACATCCTATTGCGATACCGGCCACCGACGATGAAAATTAGTCCAAGCTGATTGGGAAAGCCCAACAGATGTTGCACAGATGTTTAATAGACTGTGTCTAGCTGGAAATCGGATTGAGTCGTTGTGTGACAGCGGCGTGATTTTCGTTTTGATACCAGCGGCAGAGCACCTGACGATAGGAGGGTTTCATCATGCTACGGTGGCTTGCAAACTTGATGTCTCATCACGTTCCTACGCCTGAGAAACATGCAAAACGGTCGCTCAACGACCTGCGCATGGAGCTGTATCA
>NZ_JBFUDR010000269.1:0-8617 GCF_056404615.1 Massilia sp. P2_C2
CGCCCCAGCTGGGCACGGCCACGGCGAAGCGCTGCGCCAGCGCCGTCAGCGCCTCGATATCCTGGCCGCGGCGCGCCAGCATGCCGCCGAGCGCGTCGTAGTCGGCCTGCAGCTGCGGCGCCAGCTTCGCATTGTGCTCGGCCACCAACCCCGTATCGATCATGGTCGTCATTCCTGTCTCCTCGCTTTTTCCTGGTTTTTGGCGGCAGCGCCACGCGCCGCCGTCCTCTTTTATGAATTGTTAAATCTTAACCCAGAGTGCATCCGCCGGTCAGCGGGTGAACGCGGCGGCGTTGCCCGCATCGACGTTCAGCACATTGCCCGTGCTCTTGCCGGACTTTTCGCTGGCGAAGAAGTACACGGCTTCGGCGATGTCTTCCGGCAGCACGCTCTTTTTCAGCATGCTGCGCTTGCGGTAGAACTCCTCGACGTCGTCCAGGTCGATCTTGTTCGACGCGGCGCGCTCTTCCTTCCACTTGCCGTCCCAGATGCGCGAGCCGCGGATGACGGCGTCCGGATTGACGACGTTGACGCGGATGCCGTGCTCCGCGCCTTCCAGCGCGATGCAGCGGGCCAGGTGGATCTCGGCCGCCTTCGCCGTGCAGTACGCGGAGGCGCCGGCCGACGCCACGAGGCCGTTCTTGCTGCCCACGAAGACGATGCTGCCGCCCAGCTTCTGCTGCTTCATGACCTGGTAACTGCTGCGCGAGACGAGGAAGTAGCCCGTCACGAGAATGTCCTGGTTGCGCTTCCAGATCTCCAGCGACGTCTCGTCCAGCGGCGCGGCCGAGGCGATGCCCGCGTTCGACACGAGCAGGTCGACGCCGCCGAAGCGCAGTGCGGTCGCGGACAGCACGCCGCCCACTTCCTCTTCGCTCGTGATGTTTGCCTGCACGGTGTCCACGTTGTCCTTGCCGGCGACCCTGACGAGGTTCTGCTTCGCCACTTCAAGCGCCTCGGCATCGATATCGGTCAACATCACGCACGCGCCTTCCTGCAGCAGCTGGCGCGCCACGGCCTGGCCGATGCCGCCGGCCCCGCCCGTGACGAGGGCGATGCGGCCCGCCAGGCTCTTCGGCTTCGGCATGCGCTGCAGCTTCGCTTCTTCCAGCAGCCAGTACTCGATGTCGAACGCTTCCTGTTCCGGCAGGCCGACGTAGGCGTCGACGCCGTTCGCGCCGCGCATCACGTTGATCGCATTGACGTAGAACTCGCCCGCGATGCGTGCCGTCGCTTTATCTTTCGCGAACGACAGCATGCCCACGCCCGGAATCAGGTAGATGATCGGGTTGGCGTCGCGGATCTTCGGCGACGTTTCGCGCTTGCAGCGCTCATAGTAAGCCGTGTAGTCGGCACGGTAATCGCTCAGCGCCTGATCGAGACCGGTCACCAGGCGATCGAAGTCCGGCGTTGCGGGATCGAAATCGAGCACCAGCGGGCGGATCTTCGTGCGCAGGAAGTGGTCCGGGCACGAGGTACCCAGCGCGGCCAGCGGCGCGAGGTCGGCACTGCAGACGAATTCCAGCACGGCGGCGGAATCGTCGAAGTGACCGAGCTTGTACTCCTGCTGGCTGATCTTGCCGCGCAACAGAGGCATCAGGCGCGCGACCAGTGCCGCGCGCCCGGCCGGCGGCAGCGCCTGCGCGACCTGGCCACCGAACACGGGCTGCTTCACGTTCGTCGCGAGCCACTCGTCGGCGCGCTTGATCATGGCGAGCGTCGTCTCGTAGCACGACTTTGCCGTGTCGCCCCAGGTGAACAGGCCGTGGCCTTCGAGGATGATGCCCTTCAGGTGCGGCTGTTGCTGCGACAGCTGTTCCAGCTTCAGGCCCAGGTCGTAGCCCGGACGCTGCCACGGCAGCCACCCCAGTTCGCCCTCGAAGATCTTGTCCGTCAGCGCGCGGCTGTTCCTGCATGCCGCGATTGCAATGACGGCGTCCGGGTGCATATGGTCGACGTGCTTGTGCGCGATATAGGCATGCAGCGGCGTGTCGATCGACGCTGCGCGCGGATTCAGGTCGAACGTGCAGTGCGGCAGGTAGCCCACCATCTCGTCCTCGTGCTCCAGGCCGCGGTAGCGGGCTTTCAGCGCCTGCAACTTGTCCATGTACAGCGTCGAAAATCCGTCCAGCCTGATTGACCCCAGGTCGCCGCCCGAGCCCTTCACCCACAGCACCTCGACCTGTTCGCCCGTGAGCGGATCCGTCATCGCGATCTTGGCCGACGTATTGCCGCCGCCGAAGTTCGTGATGCGCAGGTCGGAACCGAGCAGGTTGGAACGGTACAGCAGCAGATCCGGTTCGCTCAGCGTGGCGGCGTGCTGGTCATCCCAGCGCGACGTGATCGGTTCCTTCTGCTTTGTTTCGCTCGTTGCACCCATTATTCCTGGTCTCCATAGTGTCGTCGCTCGACGGCGATCCCATCTTTCACCCGCCCCGTGGCATCACGGTCGCGGCATCCGGGCACAGTAGAATTCAGCGGCCCAAGCAGTGTCAACGCGGAATCGCTCAACATCGTGAGCAAGAGCGAATTAATCATATGGTTGATCGAAACGCGCATTTGCGCGGTCCGCGCCGGCCAAATAATCAGCCGGTTGATCGTTTAATGATTGACGGCATGGCATCTCCTCATTACTCTTTTCCCCAGACAACGCGACCTTGCGGTACGACGTTGCTAAGCCGCACAAAAATATTTACGGCACAATGGAGGAGATAAATGGTGAATCACAAACGCCGCAAGCGTTTGCTGAAGCTGCTCGCCGAGCATCAGACGGCGACCGTTCAGCAACTCGTCGAATGGCTCAATGCGTCACCGGCGACGGTCCGGCGCGACATCAGCTGGCTGGCAGCCCGCAACCTGCTCACCCGCACCCGCGGCGGAGCCGAGAACCTGCTGCCCAGGAAACGACAGTTCCCCCTGTCGAGCGAAACGTTCCAGAACAACATCCAGTGCTACGCGGCACGCAAGCGGGCCATCGCGCGCCACGCGGCGGGCATGTGCACGGACGGCGAAACGATCATCATCAACGGCGGCACCACGACGTTCATGATGGCCGAGTTCCTCGCCGACAAGCACCTGAAGATCCTGACCAATTCGTTCCTGATGGCCGAGCGCCTGCTCGTATCGAGCGAAAACGAGATCATCGTCCCGGGCGGCAAGGTCTACCGCGAGCAGAACGTGATCCTTTCGCCGTTCGACAACGACATCACCCAGCACCATTACGCCGGCAAGATGTTCATGAGCGTCTACGGCCTGTCCCTGCTCGGCCTGATGGAAGCGGACCCACTGCTGATCCAGGCCGAGAAACGCCTGATCAGCCAGGCGGAAGAGCTGATCGTGCTGGCCGACAGTTCCAAGTTCGCGCGCAAGGCGGGCCTGATCCTGTGCGGCCTCGATCGCGTCTCGACCGTGATCACGGATACGGGCGCCTCCGACAAGGCCGTCCAGACGCTCGAGCAGTACGGCGTCAACGTGGTCACCGTCGAGCCGGACGAGGTGGCGCCGAACGTCGGCGCACCGTTCTTCAATCCGCAGTACGACCTGCAGTCCGCCGCGCTGTTCCAGCCCGACGGGCAGCTCGATCCGCAACTCGATTCCCAACTGGAGGCCGCGCATTGAAGCCCAAACACCTCATGCTCGCGCTGGCGGCCGTCGGCGTCCTGGCCGGCGCCGCCGGCTGCGGCCAGAAGAAGCCTGAAAAGACCCGCATCGCGATGGTCGTGAAAAACCTCGGCAACGGCTTCTTCGATGCGGCCCACACGGGCGCGGACGAAGCGGCGAGGCAGCTCGGCAACGTCGAAGTGATCTATACGGGTCCGACGACGCCCAGCGCCGAAGGCCAGATCGAAATCATCAACTCGCTGATCAGCCAGAAGGTCGACGCCATCGTCATCTCCGCGAACGATCCGAACGCCCTCGTGCCGATCGCGAAGAAGGCCATGCAGCGCGGGATCAAGGTCGTGTCGTTCGACAGCGGCGTCGCGCCGGAGGGCCGGCAGATGCAGCTGAACCCGTCGAACGCCGAACTGATCGGCGAGAAGCAGATCCAGATGGCGTCGCAGGAAATCGGCGGTGCGGGCGAGATCGCGATCCTGTCCGCGTCCGCACAGGCGACGAACCAGAACATCTGGATCGGCGTGATGAAGAAGGTGCTGGAAAAGCCCGAGTACGCGAAGCTCAAGCTGGTGGCGACCGTGTACGGCGACGACCAGTCCGACAAGAGCTACCGCGAGGCGATCGGCCTGCTGCGCAGCCATCCTCAGCTCAAAGCGATCATCGCCCCGACCACGGTGGGCATCGTCGCCGCCAGCAAGGCCGTGGCGGACGAGCACCTGGTCGGCAAGGTCTATGTGACGGGCCTCGGCCTGCCGTCCGAAATGGCCGGTCACGTGAAGAGCGGCGCCGTGAAGGAATTCGCGATCTGGAACCCGATCGACCTGGGCTACGCGGCCACCTACGCCGCCGACCAGTTCGTGAAGGGCAAGGCCGAGGCGAAGCCGGGCGCCAGCGTGTCCGTCGGCCGCCTGGGCAGCGTGACGCTCGACGCCAACGGCGAAGCGGCGCTCGGTCCGCCGTTCACGTACAACGCCGACAACGTCGACAAGTTCGCGAAACTGTTCTGACCGAGTCTATTTGACGTATTCCCCGGTCATTCAACGGTCGCTTTTTTACGGCCGGGACCCCGCACGTCCCGGCCTATCATCCTGTCAGACTACGTATGCCAGCCACCCAACAAACCAGCCTACCTGAAGACGCCATCCCCGTCCTGCAGCTGACCGGCATCAGCAAGCGCTTCAACGGGATCCACGCCCTGAACGGCGTGAACGTCACGATCCGCGCCGGCGAATGCATGGCCCTGATCGGCGAGAACGGCGCCGGCAAATCCACCCTGGTGAAGACCCTCACCGGCATCTACCGGCCGGACGCCGGGACGATGGCGCTGGACGGCCGTCCCGTGACGTTTGCGAGCCCTCAGGAAGCGATGGCCGCCGGCATCACGGCCGTGCACCAGGAAACCGTGATGTTCGACGAACTGTCCGTCGCCGAGAATATCTGGGTGGGCCGCCAGCCCGTGCGCGCGGGCCACATCGACTGGGCCCGCATCGAAGCGGAGGCGGCAAGCCTGTTCGCCCGGCTGGAAGTCGACCTGCCCGTGAAGGCGCGGGTGAAAGACCTGTCGGTGGCCCAGCGTCACTTCGTCGAGATTGCCCGCGCCCTCGCCCAGGATGCCCGCGTCGTCATCATGGACGAACCGACGGCCGCCCTGTCGCAGCGCGAGATCCGCGAGCTGTACCGCATCATCGCCCAGCTGAAGGCGGCCGGCACCGCCGTGATCTTCATCTCGCACAAGTTCGACGAAATCTTCGAAGTGGCCGACCGCTACACCGTGCTGCGCGACGGCCAGTACGTGGCCGAGGGCCGCCTGGCCGACATCACCGAGCAGGAACTGGTCGCGCTGATGGTCGGCCGGTCCGTGCACCAGGCCTACCCGAAGGCAGAGGCGCAGATCGGCGAGCCGCTGCTCGTCGTGCAGAACCTGTCCCACCCCACCGAATTCGACGACGTCAGCTTTACCCTGCGCCGCGGCGAAATCCTGGGCTTCTACGGCCTCGTGGGCGCGGGCCGCTCGGAAGTGATGCAGGCCCTGTTCGGCCTCACACAAGGCGTGCGTGGCGACATCACGCTGGACGGCCGGACCGTCGCGGCGCGCTCGCCCAGCGAAGCGATCGCCCTCGGCATCGCCTACGTGCCGGAAGACCGCCAGCACCACGGCGCCCACCTGACGATGCCCATCCTGCAAAACATCACCCTGCCGATCCTGTCGCGCATCGGCTTCTTCCTGCGCGGCCGCCGCGCGGAAGAAACGGCGATCGCGCGCCACTTCGCGGAACAGCTGGAGCTGAAGGCGAGCCACCTGACGCAGCACGTGGCCGAGCTCTCGGGCGGCAACCAGCAGAAGGTCGTCCTCGGCAAATGGCTGGCGACCGACCCGAAGGTCATCATCCTCGACGAACCGACGAAGGGCATCGACATCGGCTCGAAGGCCGCGGTGCACCGTTTCATCAGCCAGCTCGTGGCGCGCGGCTTGTCCGTGATCCTCGTATCGTCCGAACTGCCCGAGGTGCTGGGCATGGCCGACCGCATCGTCGTCATGCACCACGGCCGCGTGCAGCGCGAATTCACGCGGCTTGACGCGACGCCGGAATCCGTCGTCGCCGCCGCATCGGGCCTGGCCACGGGCAACGTACCCGCGACGGAGGCGGCATGAACTTCCTCAGACAACGTGAACCGCTGCTGGCAGCGATGGTCTTGGCGCTCGTCGTCGCGGTCGGCCTGCGCGAACCGGCATTCCTGACGGCCGGCTCGCTCGCCAACCTCGTCACGGACAGCACGCTGCTCGTGATGCTGGCGCTGACCCAGATGCTCGTCATCGTCACGCGCGGCGTCGACCTGTCCGTCGCGGCCAACCTGGCACTGTCCGGCATGGTCGCGGCGATGCTGGGCGCGCACTATCCGGGCCTGCCCCTGCCGTTGATCGTGCTTCTAGCCGCCGCCGTCGGCCTCGGGCTGGGCATCGTGAACGGCTGGCTGATCGGCTACCTCGCCCTGCCCCCGATCGTCGTCACGCTGGGCACGATGAGCGTCTACCGCGGCGCCGTGTTCGTGCTGTCGGGCGGCGCCTGGGTGTCGGCGCACCAGATGCCGCCGCACTTCATCGCCTTCCCGCTCGACCGGCTGCTCGGCCTGCCGCATCTCGTGTGGATCGCGGCCGCCACGGTCGCCGTGATCGCCTGGGTGGCGCGCAGTACCAGGTTCGGCCGCGACCTGTACGCCATCGGCAATGCGCCGCAATGCGCGGGCTATATCGGCATCCCGAGCGCCCGACGCCTGCTGGGGACGTATGCGCTGTCCGGGGCTGTCGCGGGCCTGTGCGGCTACCTGTGGGTGGCGAGATATGCCGTCGCCTACACGGAAATCGCCTACGGCTTCGAATTCACCGTCATCGCCGCCTGCGTGATCGGCGGGGTGTCGATCGGCGGCGGCGTCGGCACCGTCCCCGGCGCCGTGCTGGGCGCCCTGTTCCTCACCGTGATCGGCAACGCACTGCCGGTGTTGCAGGTGTCGCCGTTCTGGCAGAGCGCCCTCACGGGCCTCGTCATCCTCGTCGCCGTCCTGATCAATGCCCGCGGCGCGGGCCGCCGCAGCCGCCAGATCCTGCCGCTGCATGGCGCAAGCCGTACATCCAACCGGAGCCCCGCGTGAATCCGACCACCACGATGCAAACCCAATCCAAGCCGTCTTCCCGCTACACCATCCTCGACCGCGAGACACCGCGCCTGACCACCCTGCTCGGGCGCTGGGAAAGCCTGCTCGCCATGCTGTTCGTCGCCGTGTTCGTGGCGAACAGCGTCGCGCTGCCGCATTTCCTCGACCTTTACAACCTGCTGGACGGCACGCAGAACTTCAGCGAGAAGGCGCTGATCGCCCTGCCGATGGCCCTGTTGATCATCTGCCGCGAGATCGACATCTCCGTCGCCGGCACGCTCGCGCTGTCGTCCGTCGCAATGGGACTCGCACACAATGCCGGCTTCCCGCCCCAAACGCTGGCGCCCGTCGCGCTGGCCACGGGCACCGCGTGCGGCTTCCTGAACGGCGTGCTCGTCACGCGCTTCGCGCTGCCCTCGATCGTCGTCACCATCGGCACCGTGTCGCTGTACCGCGGCCTCGCCAGCGTCGTCCTCGGCGACAAGGCGTTCACGGGCTATCCGCAACTGCTGGCCGACTGGGGCCAGGGCTACTTCTTCGGCATCGTCCCGCGCGAATTCGTCGTGCTGCTGGCGTGCGCCGCGCTGTTCGCCGTCGTGCTGCACGCCACGCGCTGGGGCCGTCGCATCTACGCCATCGGCAACAATCCGGAAGCGGCGCGCTTTGCCGGCATCGGCGTCGACCGCTACCGTCTCGCCCTGTTCATGCTGACGGGCGCCATGGCCGGCCTGGCCGCCTTCCTGCTGACGGGCCGCATCGGCAGCACCCGCCCGAACATCGCCACCGGCTGGGAGCTGGAAGTAATCACGATGGTCATCCTGGGCGGCGTGAGCATCGCCGGCGGCGCCGGCACGATCCTCGGCGTGATGCTGGCCGTGCTGACGATGGGCACCGTCACATATGGCTTGTCTCTCGCGAACATCCCCGGCATCTACATGACGATCGTCGTCGGCGTGCTGCTGCTCGCGACGATCGCGCTGCCCACGCTGCTGCGCATGCGGCGTGCCCGGAGCGCGTGATGGACGACGCACTGATCGTCCTCGACATCGGCAAGACCAACGCCAAGCTGGCGCTGATCGATGCCGGCGGCCGCGTGCTGGCCGAGCGGCGCCGTCCGAACGCCGTGCGCACGGATGGCCCCTACGCCCACCACGACACGGACGGCCTGTGGGACTGGCTGCTCGATGGCTGCCGCGCGTTCGCCGCGCAGGCGCGCGTGTCGGCCATCGTGCCCGTCACGCATGGCGCGACGGCGGCACTCGTCGACGACGCGGGCCTTGTGCTGCCGGTGCTCGACTATGAAGCCGAGCTGCCTGGCATCGACTATGCCGCCGTGCGTCCGGCCTACGAC
>NZ_JBFUDR010000270.1:0-8581 GCF_056404615.1 Massilia sp. P2_C2
CCCGAACCGCCAGGCCTTCCTCGAGATGCTGGAGCGCGAGCTGCAGCGCTCGAAGATCGGCAACAGGAAGTTCGCCGTGCTGTTCATGGACCTGGACGCCTTCAAGCGCATCAACGACACGCTCGGCCACGACGTCGGCGACCAGTTGCTGAAGCAGGTGTCGGAACGCCTGCGCGACACGATCCGCCCCAGCGACCTGATGTCGCGCGGCGACCTGCTGCCGCGCGCCGAGGGCGGCCGCCGGGACGCCAGCCGTATCGAAGGTACGAACCTCGCGCGCCTGGGCGGCGACGAATTCACGATCCTGATTCCCGACCTCGAACGGGTCGAACACGCCCTCAACGTGGCGCACCGCGTGAAGGACGCGATGCGCCGCCCTTTCCTCCTCGAGGGCAACGAGATCTTCGTGACGGCCAGCATCGGCATCTCGCTGTTCCCCGAGGACGGCGACGACAGTACGTCGCTGCTGAAGTACGCCGACACCGCCATGTACCACGCGAAGAACTGCGGCAAGAACAACGCCAAGCTGTACTCGTCGTCGCTGACGATGCAGATCATGAGCCACGTGCGGCTCGAAGTCGGCCTGCGCCGCGCGCTGCAGAACGACGAGCTGTACCTGCTGTACCAGCCGCAGCTCGACGTGCGCTCGTCCGAGATCGTCGGCGTGGAAGCGCTGGTGCGCTGGCGCCACGCGGAGCGCGGCGTCGTCTCGCCCAGCGAGTTCATCCCGCTGGCCGAGGAGACGGGCCTGATCGTGCCGATCGGCGAATGGGTGCTGCGCACCGCGTGCCGCCAGGCGCGCCACTGGCAGAAGCTGGCGCGCCGGCCCGTGCGCATGGCGGTGAACCTGTCGGCCAAGCAGTTCAAGGACGAGAACCTGTCGCAGATCGTGCTGTCGGCGCTGCACGACACGGACCTCGACCCGCGCCTGCTCGAACTGGAGCTGACGGAGGGCACGCTGATGGACGATGCAAAGGCCACGCTGGCGACGCTGGAACAGCTGCGCACCATCGGCGTGTTCCTGTCGATCGACGACTTCGGCACCGGCTATTCGTCGATGAACTACCTGAAGCGCTTCGACGTGCGGGCGCTGAAGATCGACCGCAGCTTCATCAGCGGCCTGCCGCAGGATTCCGAGAACGCGGCGATCACCCGCGCCATCATCGCGATGGCGCACGGCCTCAAGATGATCGTCGTGGCGGAAGGCGTCGAGACGGGCGAACAGCTCGTGCTGCTGGAAGAATACGGCTGCGACCTCGTGCAGGGCTACTACCTCGGCCGGCCCGCGCCGGCCGAGACGGTGACGGGCATGCTGCAGAAGCTGTGGGTGCCGGTCACGGCGCGTTGACTCGTTGGGTGGGCATTTGAGGCCGGGGGGGATTGATGCCGGGGGCATCAATCCAATGAAACGTGCCCACGCGTGACGCATGCGGATTGCGAACGTCCGCGTGGGCACGGGGTGCCCACCCTACCAGGTCTTAGCGTATGAACGTCAGCGTGTGCGTGGTCGCGCCGGGCAGCAGCGGCGACGGCCGGCCCTGCACCCAGTCGGCATGCCCCTTCAGGAAGTACGGCGACAGCGGGTGCCCGCTCTGCCCGCCCGGCATGTCGAACAGCCCTTCTTCCTCGCGCCCCGGCGCCACCGTCAGGCGCTCCGACTGCCCGAACTTCGGCCCCGCCACGCGCGGCAGGTTGGCGTCGCCCGGCAACTGGTCCGGCGGCGCGCTCAACCAGCGGCGCAGCGCCGGCACGGCGATCGTGAACGGATGCGCGATCGTGGCCGTGTTGCGCTGGCCCCAGGTGGCCTGCGCGAGCGGCGTGCCGTCCGCCGTGAGGTCGGCGATGGCGCGGTCGATCGCGGCCAGCTGCAACGCCTGCCAGCTCGCATAGCCGGACGGCAGCCACGCCGCCGGGCGCTCGTCCAGCAGGCGCGCGATGACGACCGGCCAGCGCGACGTGGCGACCACGATGCCCGCTTTCGGATCGAGCTTCGCCAGTTCCGCGTCGACGCCGCCGAACAGCAGGTCGTGCAGCGACCACATGAACTGGCGCGCGAGCCGGTAGCCCACCGACGCCGTGCTGGCGCGGTAATCCCAGCTGCGCTCCAGCAGGCGGCGGAACTCGGCGCGCTGCGGATGGCCCGCGAGGGCGCCCGCATCCAGCGCAGCCAGCGCACGCTCGCGCCAGCGCGCGATGAACAGGGCACGGTCGTCGAGCGACGCCTGGAACGCGGCCGGGACGTCCGTCCGCGCGCCCAGCGCGCGCACGTTGTCGCTCAGCTGGTGCACGCGCGCGCCGAGATCGAAGCCCGCGTCGCCGATCACTTCCGCGCCGGCGCCGGCCAGCTGGCGGCTGTTCGCCGTCACGATCTGGCCGCCGGGCGGGTTCACGACGCGCGGATGCTGCTCCGGCGCCAGCAAGGTGTCCCACGTCGGCACGGCGCCGTCGAACGCGAGCGGGTACGACACGGCTTGTCCACCCTGCGTGCGATGCGGCAGCGCGCCGCCGATCGTCCACGCGATGCCGCCGCGGTCGTCGCCGAGGACGACGTTCTGCGCCGGGATGCCGTCGGCCGCCGCCGCGGCCACCGCCTCGTCGAGGTTCGTCGACGCTTCCAGCTGCAGGTGGTGCAGGTTCAGCGAATCCGGCGAATGCGCGACCCAGTGCACGGCATACATCGTCCCCTCGACCGTGCGGATGGGGCCGAGGCTCGTCTCGAGCACGATCAGCGTCTGCGCAGGCTCGCCTTTCACGAGCAGTGTCTCCGTGTGCGCGACGGGCGTCTCCCAGCCGGAAGGCGTGCGCACCTGGCCGGGGTGGGCCGCGTCCGTGCCGAGGCGGACGAGGTCGAGCGTATCCGCATAACTGTTCGTGAACGCCCAGGCCACGTGGCCGTTGCTGCCGACGATGACGGCCGGCGGCGTCCCCGGCAGGCTCACGCCGACGACGCGGCGCGGCCGGCCCTGCGCGTCCGGGAAGCGCAGCGCAAGGCGGTACCAGGTATTCGGCAGCTGCAGGCCCAGGTGCATGTCGTCCGACACGATGGCGCCGCCATGCGTCGTGCGTGAGCCGGCGATCGCGTAGTTGTTGCTGCCGACCGAATCCGTGAAGGCGACGCCCGCCACCTGGCGCGCGGGCACGGCATCCTTGCGGCCCCACCAGGCGGGCGCCGTCGGCGGAATCGCAACGGGCGCCAGTTCGACGGCGGGCGCGTCCAGCGGCGTATCCCACGACGTCGCTTCCGGCAGCAGGAAAGCGCGCTGGGCCGGGTCCAGATGCGCGGCGAGCCAGCCCCGTGACAGCTCGCGCGGCTCCTGGTTGCCCTGCAGGTCGAAGTACATGGCCCACATGGCCAGCAGCGAATCGGCAGGCGTCCACGGGCGCGGCGTCGTACGGCTCAGCAGGTATTCGAACGGCCGGGCGCGCAGGCCGTTCAAGCCATCGTTGATGCCGGCGGTGTAGCGTTCCAGCATCGTCCGTTCGGCCGGCGTCAGGCGTTGCAAGACCTGTTCCGCGCGGGCGCGGAAGCGGTGCAGGCGATGCGCGCGGTCGACCGGCAGCGCCTTCGGCCCGAACAGCTCGGCCAGCTCGCCGGCGGCACTGCGGCGCAGCAAGTCCATCTGGAAGAAACGTTCCTGGCCATGCAGGAAGCCGGTGACATAGCCGACGTCGAGCCGGCTGGATCCGCTGATCGTCGGCACGCCGTTGTCGTCGCGTTCGACCGTCACCTTCGCCGACAGCAGCGGCGACTGGCGCTGCCCGTCGAGCTCGGGCAGGCTGCCGCGCAGGGTCATCCAGGCGCCACCCGCGACGAGTACCGGCAGCACGACGACCCCGACCGCCACCCGCCGTCCCCACACCCGCCATCCACGTTGTCGCATGCCGCTCATCCCTTCGAAAAAAGCGCATCTTGCCAGAAATTGCAGCTCGGGGCGAGTGCGGGACACTCCGCGCACTCCGTAGTTCCCCATGCCCGATTGAGCGAGCTTGATAACCGGTCGACCCGGCCCACTAAGCTGGGGACAGGCGCGCAGGACGCGCGCCGCGCAACGCCGGCGGTGGTTCGCAGGCTGCGGCTTCGTTGGAATCGTCGAGAAGGCAATGACTCGCGTATTTACCCTGAGGTGTCCCCGCATGCCGGCGGTGTACGTCACGGTCGCGCTGGCGGGCGCGCTTTCGGCCTGCGCGACACCGCAGGAGCGGGCGGCACAGGCTCAGGCCGAGGCCGCCCAGATGATGACGATCTATGGCCCGGCCTGCTCCCGGCTGGGCTATGTCGAGCAGTCGGATGCCTGGCGCAATTGCGTGATCGCACTCAGTACGAAGTACGACCTGCAGCATTATGGACCGCCTGCGGGCTATTATGGTCCGGGCTATTGGCGGGACGGCTGGTGGGGTCCTTACTGGTGAGGCCGTTGCCGAGGTGATCCATCAACCTGCGGGCGCACTCGGCCTTCGTGACGGCCTCGCGCTGTGCCAGCAKGCGCTCMAAGACCTGCTGGATATGCCGGACCAGTTCCGGATAGCGGGCGTCAGGCGGATGCAGACTGAAGCGCACGAGCGGCGCGCCTGCGAGCATGGCCGCCGTCGCGTCCGCCACACGTGGCGACAGGAGGCGGCCGCCGCGGTTGCGTGCGGCGTAGACGAGCGAGGGCGACAGGATCGCCCGCGTGCCGTGGCGGTTGTTCTGCACGAATGGCGGGTGCAGGTCGCGTTGCAGGTCGTGTGGGTCGTGTGAGTCGTGTGGGAGCGGTCCAGTCCAGTTGCCTGGGTCAAACTGCTTGTTCGAACTGTCCTGTCCGGAGTAATTGCCCCGCCCGCCTTGCGCATTGCCGTTGCCGTTGCCGTTGCCGTTGCCGTTGCCGTTGCCGTTGCCGTTGCCGTTGCCGTTGCCGTTGCCGAGGCTGCCACCACTACCGTTGCCATGGCCATGCTGTACGCTCGCGCCCTGGCCGCCGCGATAGCCCTGCGCGCCACCGGCATGTCCGGATGCGTGACCGCGTTCATGCGTGGGCCGTGCACGTGCGGCTTCGCCATCCCGGTCGGCACGACGCCCCCCTCCACCCGGCAGGCAATGGAAATGGCTGAACGTCGTCGTGTACGCGAACGGCGCGTCGCGCAGGGCCCGCCACGCACCATCACCCAGCAGCCAGGCCGGCGGGATGAAGCCCGTCGGCGTCCAGCCGCGGGCCGCGAACCAGTCGAGGCCGAGGTCCAGGCGCCGCCGCGCTTCCGCTTCCGTCAGCGCCGCAAACTCGCCCTCGCGCCGCGTATACACGCTGCGCAGGAAGCGGGTCCGCAGGCCGCCGCCGCTGGCTTCCGTGTCGAGGTGGCTGTAGCCGTGCAGCGCCAGCTCGTCGCCACGCTCCAATGCCACGTTCAGGCAGGCCTCCATGACCGGCGACTGTTCGGGACGGAAGTGGTAATGCGGCACGACGAGCCAGGTCAGCGGGATATCCGCGACGGCGCGCACGGCTTCCACGAGGCGCAGGCAATCGCTCCACGTGGCCGGCGCCACGTCGTGGATCGAGACACACAGCATGTGCCCGTCGGTCGGCCAGTCAGTCCATGACACGGATGCGCTCCCTCTCGTCGACGGCATCGTGCAGCACGTGGGGATGTCCGCCCAGCAACGCGTCGTAGCGGGCGATCACCTGCGGCAGGATTTCGTTCCAGTCGTAGCGCTCGACGGCCTTGCGCCGGGCGGCCTCGCCCATGCGCGCCAGGTCGCGCTGGAAGATGGCTTCGATCGCACCGGCAAGGCTGCCGACATCGTTCGGCTCGGCCAGGATGCCCGTTTCCGTATCGACCAGCTCCGCCACCCCACCCTTGTTCGTGCCGACGACGGGCAAGCCGCACGCCATTGCCTCGAGCACGATCAGGCCGAACGTCTCGACGTCRCCGGGGTGCACGAGCACGTCGCAGCTGGCCAACAGGCAAGCCAGCTGGCGCTGGTCGCGGCGGAACGGGATGTGCGTCACGCGGTCGCAATACGGCAGCACGCCGCCGCCGCCGACGAGGATCAGGTGGTAAGGATCGCCCAGCAGGCGCACGGCTTCGATAAGCACGTACAATTTCTTTTCCGGCGTGAAGCGGCCCGCATAGACGAGCAGGCGCGCGTCCGGATCGAGGCCCAGGTGTTCGCGCAAGGTGGCGTCGCGGCGTTGCGGTCGGAATACGCTGCTGTCGATGCCGAGCGGCTGGTGCACGGCGCCGTGCACGCCGATCTCGTCCAGTTGCGCCACCATGACGCGGCTGGGCGCCAGCACAAGGTCGAACTGGCGGTACAGGTTGGCGAGGTAGCGGCAGGTGCCGTGCGCGATCCAGCGGCCCAGGCGCGGCTGCACGAGGCGTGGCAGGTCGGAGTGGTAGAAGGCGACGGCCGGGATGGCATAACGCTTGCGCATGCGCAACGCGGCCCAGGCGCAGTGGCCGGCATCGCCCGCCTCGACGACGTCCGGCTGGACGGATTCCAGCAGGCGTACCGGCCCCGCCACGGACAAAGGCATGCGAAACCCATGGAAACCCGGCACGCCGGCGGACGGGATTTTCACGAGCGCGGGCACCGTATGGTCGCACGTCTCCACGTTGGAACTCATGATCGTGTGCCGGACGCGGCTGCGTCGTGCCAACCAGTGCGCCTTGGCGTTCAGGTAGGTACTGACGCCGCCTCCTTCGGCCGCGTAAAACATGGTGATGTCGACGAGATGCATGCTTGGGGTCCGCTAAGTATCCCCACGATAGCAGTGTACGCGGTGCGCCGTATTTGCGCATGGTCAAGCGGACGCCACCACCTGCCGGGAGCCGGACCCGTGGCGCATGGGAGGGCACGATGCGATTGTTGCCGTGTGCGACGAGGGTCGAGCTCCCTTGCGGGGAGGCCCATTATGCACTGCGCCTGTCGAGCATGGCGCGCGCGATGGTGCCCGCGTCCACATACTCGAGCTCGCCCCCGACGGGGACGCCGCGCGCGAGACGGCTGACCTTCAGTCCGCGCGCCTTCAGCATTTCGCTGATGTAATGGGCGGTCGCTTCGCCCTCATTGGTGAAATTGGTGGCGAGCACGACCTCCTTGACCTCGCCATCGTTGGCGCGGCCCACCAGCGTTTCCAGGTGCAGGTCCTTGGGACCGATGCCGTCCAGCGGCGACAAGCGCCCCATCAGCACGAAGTACAGGCCCTTGTAGGTCAGGGTCTGCTCGATCATCATCTGGTCGGCCGGTGTCTCGACCACGCACAGCATGGTCCGGTCGCGCTGCTCGTCGGCGCACAGCTCGCAGACGTCGGTTTCCGAGAAGGTATTGCACATCGCGCAGTGATGCACCGCGTCGACAGCCTGGTACAGCGCGCGCGACAGCATCGCGGCGCCTTCGCGGTCGTGCTGCAGCAGGTGGAAGGCCATGCGCTGCGCCGACTTCGGTCCGACGCCCGGCAGGCGGCGCAAGGCCTCGGTGAGGAAGTCGAGCGATTTGGACATGTGATCAGACGAGCATCAGAACGGCATCTTGAAGCCCGGCGGCAGCGGCAGGCCGGCGGTCAGGCCACTCATCTTTTCCTGCGCGGTGGCTTCGGCCTTGCGCACGGCGTCGTTGAACGCGGCGGCGACGAGGTCTTCCAGCATGTCGCGGTCGTCACCCAGCAGCGACGGGTCGATCGACACGCGCTTGACGTCGTTCTTGCAGGTCATGACGACCTTGACCAGGCCGGCACCGGACTGCCCTTCGACTTCGATCTGGGCCAGCTGATCCTGCGCCTTCTTCATGTTGTCCTGCATGGCCTGCGCCTGCTTCATCAGGCCTGCGAGCTGGTTTTTCATCATGATGTGTTCTCCAAAAAAGTCGGATGGGTAAATCGGATTGCGCGCTTGCCGCTCAGGATACGATCGGCCGGACCGAACCGGGCACGACGAACGCGTCGAACGTGCTCACCATGTCCTGCACGAACGGATCGGCATCGACGGCCGCCTCGGCCTCGCGCTGCAGCCGTTCGCGCCTTGCCTTCGCTTCGGCGCTGGCCGTGTACCAGGTCGGCGCGATCTCGGTCTCGACGTTCACGCGCACGGCCGGGAAGCGTTCCTGCAAGGCCGCGCACAGCTTCTCGCTGTTGCCGCTGGCGCGCAGCGTATCGACGGGCACGCGCAGGCGGAACGTCGCGGCGGCGCCATCGGCCGCGCACTCGATCAGTTCGGTCTGGAAGGCCAGCTGCTGGGCCACGCCGCGCAACGGCAGCGAGGCCGCCAGCGCCGGCCAGTTGCCGTCCCAGTCGATGGCCGGGACCGGCGTGATGACATAGGCGTACGGCGGCGCGGAAGGCGGCGCGACGCGGGCCGGCACGGGCGGTGCGGCCACGCCCGGCGTGGCTACGCCCGGCGTGGCGACGCCCGGCGTAGCGACGCCCGGAGCATCCATCGCGACGGCCGTGTCGTCGGAAAATTCGGTGACCCAGGCCGGCGGCCCGTCATCGGTTGCCGTCTCGTCCCGGGCCGGCGTCTGGCGGACCATCGCCGGCTGCGGCTGGGCCGCGGCCTGGGGCTGCGCCCGCACGGCGGTGGCGGCCGTGTTCGGCGCGGCCTGGTCCCAGGG